>JBFLVQ010000480.1:0-7397 GCA_040758525.1 Acidobacteriota bacterium | reverse complement strand
TCCAAATCTTAGTAGAGAGCTTTCAACACTCTCCTATGCACAACAAAGATTGTGGTTCCTTGAGCAATTAATGCCAGACAATATCGCCTACAATATTCCGGCAGTAATTAGTATTAAAGGTAATCTGAACATAGATGCTTTAGAACATAGTTTCAATGAAGTCATACGCCGTCATGACTTGCTTAGGGCTGCCTTCATAGTTGTCGCAGGTGAACCTATGCAGCAGATCGTCTCAGCGCTTGACTTCAGGTTAACCAAGTTGAAACTGCCCGATCTTCCTGAACCTACGCGCCATCAAGAAATTCAAAATATTATTCTCAGTCAAATAAGAGAACCTTTCAATCTATCTGTAAGGCCACTCTTGCGTGTGACGCTAATAACTATCGAGGAGAATGAACACCTATTAATACTGGTAATACACCATATTATTTCTGATGGTTGGTCAATGGGTGTATTGATAAAAGAGATAGCTGCATTATATCAAGCCTTTTCAACTAACCAACCACATAGGTTGCCTGAATTAGCTTTCCAATACAGAGATTTTATCCACTGGCAAAATGAACAACTGGGAGAAGAACGGTTACAAACATTACTTAATTATTGGCGTGGTCGTTTGACTATGGAAACGCCATTATTACAACTACCTTTCGATTACCCTCGTCCTACAATACAAAGTTATCGTGGTGCACAGCAGACATTATTTTTGTCGCCCGAACTATCGATACAATTAAAAGAGTTGAGCAAACGCGAAAAAGTTACTCTCTTTGTACTTCTGCTTGCTGCATTCAAAGCATGGCTTTATCACTATACAGGTCAATCTGATATTACTATTGGTACGCCCAGCGCTAATCGTGACCGAGACGAATTCAAGAACCTAATAGGATTTTTTGTGAATACGTTAGTGTTGCGTACAGATCTCTCTGCAACAGATACTTTTCACGAATTGGTGCAACGAGTGCGAGAAACTAGTGTAGAAGCTTTTGCTCATCGTGACTTGCCATTTGAAAAGCTGGTTGAAGCATTGCGCCCTGACCGCCATCTAAATAGAGCGCCACTTGTTCAGGTAGGTTTTACGCTTCAGAAGCTTCCCTTACCATTGATCAAACTTGATGATCTCTGCTTAACTTTGCAGGATATCGATCCTGGTACTGCCAAACTAGATCTTAATCTGACCATGGAAGAGTCTTCTGAAGGCCTGAAGGCAATAATGGAATACAGCACGGATCTATTCAATCCCACAACTGTGATTAGAATGCTCAATGAATACCGTATAATGCTTGAGGGTCTTATTGCACAACCTAATATTCCTATTGCTGCACTACTAACTCCATTATCGGTGCGAACGAGAGAGCGAGTTGATCCGTATCTGAGTTCCAATTTGACTCGCAATCAGCTATTGATTTGGCTGGGGCAGCGTATACAGCCGGATATTCCTATCTACAATATGGTTAATCTATTCAAGATTGATCGCGAGATCGATCCAATACATTTTCAAAGAGCCTGGCAGACTCTTATTAATTCAAGTGATGTATTACGCACAGTATTTCATGAAAAAGATGGTGTTCCTCAACAGAGGATACTTAGCAATGTTGTTTACGAAATGGAATTACTGGATCTCACTGAAGTTGCCGATGCGTATAGAGAGCTTTCCCATTGGATAAGCGAACGTTGTCGCCGATCCTTCGATTTTGGTAAGCCACTCTTTGATTCTGTACTCATCAAATTACCACAGAAGAAGTCTGCCTGGTATCTTACCATGCATCAAATTATTATCGACCATTGGTCAGTGGCCATTATCTTCCGTCAGATGGATGATTTCTACCAAAAGTCATTAGTAGGACAGTTATCTATCGGGGTTGATCTGCCACAGTTCAGTAGTTTTATAGATTATCAGCACAGACTGCGTGAATCTGCTTACTACCAGACTGCACAGGTCTACTGGCAAAAGAAGCTGGCTAGACGATTCGAGCCCGTGACTTTCTATGGCAAGTTACCGATAAAAAAAACTTCCCAGGTGGAAAGAATCAGTTGTCAAATTGGACCTGAACGGACATGGAAACTGAAAGAGATTGCTAGGCAAAAACAGTTATTCACCAAGACGATAAATGCCACCCTTTTTAATATCTTTGCTGCTCTGTTAGCCGCTTATCTTTATCGTAGTAGTGGTAACCATTCTTTTTCTATAGGAGCCGCTTTTCACAATCGACGAACGGAAACATTCAAGGAGATGATCGGACCATTTATGGAGGTGTTGCCATTACATATTAATGTAAACAATAAAGACACTTTCGTCAGCCTTATTGAGAAGATTACTGCCGAAGCTTCTGAAACTTTGCACCATCGTCAGTTTCCTATCGGTAATCCAATACACAACCGTGCTTATGAGATATTTCTTAATTTTCATACTGTTACATATACAGACTTTCATGGCGCTAATGTTTCAGCAAAATGGCTACATACAGGCTATGAAGATGATTGCTTGGCATTACAGGTTCTCGATCTTGCTGGGGCAGGTAACTTATCACTCCACTTTGATCTACACTGTGATGTTTTTGAAAGCGGCTTGCGCCAACGAGTAGTAGAACATTTTCTGCGAGTCTTTGATGCTTTCCTTATTGACATCAATCAGTCGCTTGATCAGATTAGCCTGTTTGCTCCAGGTGAAAAAGAGCATATATTAGTTCAGACTAATATCACTACTAAGCCTTTCCCATTCAAGCAAACTATTGCTCGTCTATTCGAGCTACAAGCAGAAAAGACCCCCGAGCAAATAGCAGTGATTTGCCAAGGACAATCACTTAGCTATGCAGAATTGAATATACGTTCAAACCAATTAGCCCGTTATCTACGATCCCTAGGTGTTAGTGCTGAGTCAGTGATTGGGCTTTGTGTGGATCGATCTCTGAATTTACCTATAGGACTGCTGGGTATCCTCAAGGCTGGTGCAGCCTACCTTCCACTTGATCCAGCTTATCCGAAACAGAGATTGACTCAAATGATCGAGGAGGCTGGTGTACCATTGATCCTGACTCAACAAAAATTGATCGCTACTATACCAGTTGATACGGCGAAAATTGTTTGTCTAGACTCTGAGTGGCCAGCGATAGCCACTAATTGCGCAGAGAATCTTGATAATTGCGCACATACGGAAAACCTGGCATATATTATCTACACTTCTGGATCTAGCGGACAGCCAAAAGGAGTAATGGTAACTCAGCGAAGTATAATCAATCATGCTTTTGCTATGATCCCTATATTAAAATTGGTTGCCAATGATAGGGTCTTCCAATTTCATTCCATTAGCTTTGACGCCGCTGCTGAAGAGATATTTCCCTGTTGGATGTCTGGGGCGACATTAGTATTACAAGGAGATGAAATAGCATTTGGCTCTGAGTTGTTAAAGATATTGGATAGCTCTGGGATTACGATTCTTAATCTGCCAACCTCTTATTGGCATGAATGGGTGAGTGAGTTGTCACAATCACAAACAGCACTGCCTGGTTCATTGCGATTAGTGATAGTTGGAGGTGAAAAAGCATTACCAGAACGCTATACACAATGGCGTAAGATCAGTGGTGACAAAATAGAGTGGCTTAATACTTATGGACCTAGCGAAACAACTATCACCGCTACTTTCTATCAAACACCTAAAGACAGTATAACAATCGATGATAATACGGAATTGCCGATCGGTATACCAATATCGAATGTGCAGATATACATTTTAGATGAAAAGTTTCAACCTGTACCGATTGCAGTACCAGGCCAGTTATATATAGGCGGAGAAGGTATTGCGCGTGGTTATTTGAATCATACAGAGTTAACAGCAGAGAGATTTGTTCCTGATCCATTTAATGGGCAACCAGGCGCACGTCTTTATTGTACAGGCGATCTAGCCCATTGGAAGACTGACGGCAATATTCAATTTTTAGGTCGTGTTGATAATCAAGTTAAAATTCGTGGTTTCCGTATAGAGCTTGGCGAAATAATAGCAACCCTATCTAACCATCCGGCTGTGCATGAAAATATTGTTATTGTACGTGAGGATAGACCTAACGACAAACGATTGATAGCTTATGTTGTAGTAGAGAAGAAGAGTCCGCCAACTATCAATGAATTGCGCAACTTTCTTAAACAGAGGTTGCCTGAATATATGATACCTTCGACATTTGTGATGCTAGATCGTTTGCCGCTTACAGTCTCTGGTAAAATTGATCGGCAGGCATTGCCACCACCTGATAGATACAGGCCAGAATTGACAGCCAATTATATAGCGCCAAAAACGGAAACGGAGCAAAGGATAGTTGAAGTTTGGCGAAAGGTACTCGGTTTAGAAAAGATTGGCACACAGGACAACTTTTTTGATCTCGGTGGACACTCCTTGTTAATGGCGCAGGTACAGAGCCGGTTACAATCAATAGTAAACTGTCAATTGCCTTTAATAGATCTCTTCAAATATCCAACCATTGCTATGTTAGCTAATCATCTAGATCAACAACCACAAACACGTGCTACTGCCGTTCAGTTTGAAGAGCGAGCTAAAAAGCAGCGACAGGCTTTGAATCGTTTTGCAAATGTGAAATTGAGATCAAAAAAAGATTAATCAAAATTACGGTGAGTGGAAATGAGTGATGTTAGTAACCAAGAGTTGTTAGAAAACATTGCAATTATCGGGTTAAGTGGTCGATTTCCGGCTGCCAATACGATAGGAAAATTTTGGCGTAATCTCTGCAATGGTGTAGTTTCTGTTTCGTTCTTTACCAATGAACAGTTGTTAGCTGCGGGAGTAACACCTGTGAAGTTGAGCAACAAGTATTTTGTCAAAGCTGCTGGAGTGTTGAGCGATATTGAATTTTTTGACGCTGAATTTTTTGGATTTACACCTAGAGAAGCTGAAACGACCGATCCACAGCATCGTATTCTACTGGAATGTGCCTGGGAAGCGCTGGAGGATGCTGGTTATAATGTCAGTAGCTATGCTAGCAAAATAGGTGTTTTTGCTGGTGCAGGCGCTAATACCTATCTACTTTTCAATCTACTCTCTAATCCTGAAATTATCTTATCGGCAGGCGAATTCCAAATAATGATCGGTAATGAGAAAGACTTTCTTCCCACACGAATCTCTTACAAGCTCAATCTAAAGGGGCCGAGTGTTAATGTTCAAACAGCCTGCTCAACATCACTGGTTGCGACCGTCTTTGCCTGTCAGAGCCTGCTCAATTATCAGTGTGATATGGCGCTGGCAGGTGGTGTTTCTGTAAGAGTACCACAACAGATCGGTTACCTTTATCAAGAGGGTGGTATAGGTTCACCGGATGGATATTGCCGCGCATTTGACGAAGGCGCAAGCGGGACAGTCTTTAGTAGCGGTGCCGGTATGGTTTTGCTTAAAAGGCTTACCGACGCACTTGCTGATGGAGATCATATTTATGCGGTGATTAAAGGATTTGCTGTAAATAACGATGGGTTTACCAAGATTGGTTATACTGCGCCCGGGATTGATGGGCAAGCAGAAGTGATCTCAGAAGCTCTTGCCCTTGCTGGTATAGATCCAGATACGATCACTTATATTGAAGCCCATGGTACCGCTACACCTTTAGGTGATCCCATTGAAATAGCTGCACTAACAGAGGCTTTTCGGACTTATACACAAAGAAGGGGCTTTTGTGGGATCGGTTCGCTCAAGACTAATCTAGGTCATCTTGATACGGCTGCTGGTATAGCAGGATTGATCAAGACTGCGTTAGCTATAAAACAGGGTGTAATACCTGCTAGTCTACATTTCTCACAACCTAACCCTAAGATCGATTTTGAGAGCAGTCCTTTTTATGTGAATAAAGAGTTGCGTAACTGGACAACAAACGATTTTCCCCGCCGAGCTGGCGTTAGCTCTTTTGGCATAGGAGGGACGAACGCACATGTATTATTAGAAGAAGCGCCTAGCATCGAATCCTCTATCAGCCTACGTGCCCAACATCTGATCCTTCTATCGGCGCTCAATCCCGAAGCGTTAGAAGCAGCAACTAATAATCTTATTGACCATTTGAATGAGCATACTGAACTCAATCTGGCTGATATTGCCTATACTACTCAAGTGGGGCGCAAAGCTTTCAACTGTCGCAAAGTGGTAATATGTAAGGATCTCACCGATGCCGTTGTTAAATTGAGATCTGCAGATTCAGCAAAGGTCTTTATAAACACTAGAGAGTTCACGGAACGAAACGCGGTTTTTATGTTTCCTGGTCAGGGCACACAATATGTAAATATGGGTCTTGATCTATACCATAATGAAAGAGTTTTTCGTGAGCAGATCGATATCTGTATAGATATGCTCTCACCATTGTTGAACCTTGATCTACGTGAAATTATCTTTCCTCAACCACACTTTATTGAAAAAGCTTCCCAGCAGCTTGAAGAGACTTACCTAGCACAACCGGCGCTTTTTTCCATTGAATATGCGCTTGCGAAGATGTGGATAGAGTGGGGAGTAATTCCTCAAGCAATGATCGGACATAGCATTGGTGAATATGTAGCAGCCTGTTTGGCAGGAGTCTTCTCCTTACCAGACGCCCTAAAGTTAGTCTGTGCACGAGCACGTTTGATGCAGCAATTACCACGTGGTGGTATGCTGGCTGTACCGCTTTCCCAGCACGAGTTGCAACCAATGCTAACAGCAACACTCTCTTTGGCTGCTGTTAATGGACCTGCTCTTTGTGTAGTTGCTGGTGAGAATGATGCGATAGATCAACTCTCCTACGAACTTGCTCAGCGAGGATTGGAATACCGTCGCTTGCACACATCACATGCATTCCATTCCCATATGATGTCTTCAGCGGTTGCACCATTTGCCGATGAGGTAAAAAGAGTATCGCTTTATCCGCCCAAAATACCTTATTTGTCGAATCTCACAGGAAGATGGATAACAGTGGAGCAAGCTACTGATCCAAATTATTGGGCCAATCATTTGCGACAGACGGTGCTATTCGCAGAAGGGTTAAGCCATTTACTTACTAATAATGATAAGGTGTTGTTGGAAGTGGGACCAGGTCGTACTCTGTGTGCGCTGGCAAAGACTCAGATAGATATACACAATCAACAGATTCTGCTCTCTTCCTTACCACATCCTAATGAGGAGATCTACGCAGACGAATCTATTGCCATTACGTTGGGAAGACTCTGGGTTGCTGGTGTGACAGTGGATTGGCAGGCATACCATAATGGTGAAAAGCGTAAACGCGTCTCGCTTCCTACATATCCTTTTCAACGTCGTCGTTATTGGATAGATCCGCCCGATGTTCAAGAGTCACGTATTACATCATCACAAAATTTGACCGCTCCCGAAACTGACTCTACTTTTACAATAACAGCAGCCTCCATTCCTACCACTTCAATACCAG
>JBFLVQ010000479.1:0-7411 GCA_040758525.1 Acidobacteriota bacterium | reverse complement strand
ACATGCCGAATTGGTTATCGCTGGCTTGCGCGCTGGTAAACATGTTTTTGTCGAGAAACCACTCTGTATTAATCCTGCAGAACTAGCGGCAATCGAGTCTTGTATAGAAGAGTTAGGCGATCATTGTCCTGTACTTATGGTTGGGTTCAATCGTCGTTTTGCCCCAGCATTGTCAATCTTGCAACGCCATTTCGCACAGACTGGCCCGCTTAGTGTCAGCTACCGTTTTGCTACTGCTCAGCTTCCTGCTAACTCCTGGACTCAAGATGAAGATATCGGAGGAGGAAGAATTATTGGTGAAGCCTGCCACGCTATTGACACTTGTGCAGCACTGATAGGAAGCCCAGCAACAAGAGTTTATGCAGAATCATTGGCTAAGGTGCACGGTATTGAAACAACTGATGATCGTGTTTTTATAACCTTACGCCATACAGACGGGAGCGTTTCAAACATATCTTATCAGGCTGGCGGTGATCGCGCTGCGGCTGGAGAACGTATAGAGGTCTATGGTGGTGGGCATACTGGTATACTCGATAATTGGGAAACAATAGAACTATGGCGTGACAATAGTCGAACCAGAGAGCGTGGTGGTAAAGATAAAGGACATGCAGCAGAGTTAGAGAAGTTTTTAACAATCTGCCGCAATGGTGGAGATTGGCCTATATCCTGGGAACATATCTATGGAACAAGTTGGGCCTCTCTTGCTGCTGTACAAAGCCTGCGCGAAGGATTACCGATCGAATATCTACCTGGGCAGAGGTGGCAATATGCAATTGCTTAATTTGTTCCAAGAAGTAAGAGAATTAGGTTTAAAGGGAACTCTCTTTCGCGCCAAATGGGAATTAACGTTGCGCTCTGGATATCTACAACAACGTCAGGTTACTCCACAGTTCGACAATAATTGGCTAAACAGTGATTGGATAAAACAGCTTCCCTTTTCTAATCCTAATGAAGTTGCTGAAGTAATGCGTGATCGTATTCCCAAAGAGAATATTGCTCGCCTGATCAACATTGCGCGCGATGCTATACATGGCCGTATTCTCTGTTTTAGTCGTTGGAGCGCCAATTATGGTGACCCTATTGATTGGTATTTAAATCCTACTAATGGAAAGCGCTGGAATGAGAAATTACACTGGTCTAGAGCGCTTAGTGAAGAACCCGTTAATGGAGATATCAAATTAACCTGGGAAGTCGGGCGGTTTCCACAAGCCTATCATCTTGCTCGTGCAGCCATTTTTGCATCAACTTCTGCTAGTGAATTTGCACAAGCATTTATACACCAATGTATAAATTTCATCTGTGCTACGCCTTATGGTTATGGTGTGCACTGGCATTCTGGACAGGATATGGTTTTCCGTTTGATCGCTTGGCTCTTTGCCTGTCAGACCTTTTCTGCCTGCTCATCATCAATAAAAGAATTAATCACCGGCATTGAGCAAGAATTATTGAAATACATTGCTGCCTGTGCAGCTCATATTGAAATGAATATCGATTATGCACGCCATGCTGTGTACAATAATCATCTGCTTTCAGAAGCATTGGGTCTAGTATTAGTCAGCGATATTCTCCCTGCCCTACCTCAATCAACGCATTGGCGTACTATCGGTCTCAGTATTCTTGAGCAACAAGCTATACGACAGTTCTATTCTGATGGCGCTTACATACAACAATCGCATAACTATCATAGATTGGCCTTACAGGATCTACTACTAGCATCAACACTGACACAAGCACGAGGAAGAACGCTACCACAAAGTTGGCTACAAGCAATGGAAAGATCCTTGGATTTTCTGGTTGCACACCAGAATCCTATTGATGGTCGCTTGCCAAATTATGGTGCTAATGATGGGGCGTTACCGATGATTCTTAGTACTTGTGATTATACGGATTTTCGACCAGAGTTACAGGCCGTCAGTCTTTTAACACGTGGAGAATGTATATATGAACCGGGCCCATGGGATGAGACCGCAGCCTGGTTAATGGGTGCAGACGCATTACAAGCGCCACTACGAGCACGAGAAAGACACTCGATCTCTTTTAACACTACTGGCTATCACGTACTACGCGGAAATAACAGGTCAAACTTTGCATCCTTTCGCTGTGGCTCACTCAAAGATCGCTTTTCTCAGATTGATATGCTACATCTAGATGTCTGGTGGCGTGGCTTGAATGTGCTGGTAGATGGAGGAAGCTATCTTTATAACGGCCCTGCCGATTGGCATAACCATTTCTTTCGTACCGCAAGCCATAATACGGTTACCATTGATAATCAAGATCAGATGCTGCATCACCGGCGCTTCAAATGCCTATACTGGACACAAGCACGACTACTGCGATTCAAGGATACCGACCGCTATGTGTTATGTGCGGGTGAGCATAGTGGATATCAGCGCCGGATAGGAAATTGTCTACATCGACGTACAATACTTTTTATCAAGGATGATTTTTGGATTGTAGTTGATCATATATCTGGTAATGGTAACCATACAGCAAAACTACATTGGTTATGCGGGGATTTTCCTTACCATTACTTCCCTTCTACAGAACGTATCACGCTTGACACTCCTGCTGGTCCGTTTTTCCTACAAATTCTCGATGATGCAGCTAAACCATTGGCTGTTGATGTTATTGTTGGCCGCGATAATCCTCCACGTGGTTGGCTGGCCCGCTATTATGGCGAGAAAGTGGCCGTGCCATCACTGCTGGTGGAACAACAAGGAGAACTTCCGATCACTTTTGTCAGCCTGCTTGGTGCTGTAGAGAAGGAGGCTTCATTAGATTCCGGAAAGTGGTCAATAGGTGATCTACGTTTTCATCTACAGGATGGATTAATAGTCGTTGAAGAATAACGAGGAACATATGAAGATCGTAGTAGTTCATCAATATTACTTAACACCTGGACAGCCTGGTGGCTCACGTTTTAATGAGTTTGCCCGACTATGGAGCGAGGCTGGTCATGAAGTTACGGTTATTGCTGGCAACCTAAATTACACAACTGGTACGGTGCCAGAAAAGTATCAGGGACATTGGGTAACAGAAGAGAAGGATGGTGATGTTACAGTGATGCGTTGCCATGTTCCTACTACTTATCGACACAGTTTTACTGGTAGGATGTGGGCATTTCTTGGCTTCACATTTTCAGCGCTGACTGCCGCGATCAAGATGAAAGATCCAGATATTGTGATTGCTACCTCTCCACCATTAATCACAGCAATACCCGGTTGGGCGGTAGCTAAGTTACGTACCCGTGGGATTCCTTGGATATTTGAGATACGTGATCTATGGCCAGAAAGCGCGATCACAACTGGTGTATTAAGACGTGATTCATTACTTACCAAACTTCTCTACAGCTTGGAAAAATGGGCTTGCCGTAGCGCAACAAAGGTAAATGTACTGACACCAGCATTTCGTGAGGACATAGTAAAGCGAGAGCTAATTGCATCGGAAAAGATCGTTTTTGTCCCTAATGGAGCGGATGTTGAATTGTTTCAACCAGGACCAAGGGACAATGAGGTAAGAAGAGAGTTTGGTTGGGGTGAGCGATTTGTAGCAATGTATGCAGGCGCGCATGGCAAGGCCAACGCTGTACAACAGTTGTTGTCTGCCGCAGAGTATTTACCTGACCGTCCTGATCTATTAATCGCTTGTGTAGGGGATGGACCCGAGCGTGAGTATTTACAATCTGAAGCACGACGTAAAGCATTAACCAATATTGTTTTTTGTGGACCACAACCAAAGGACCGTATGCCTGCCTTTGTCAATGCCTGTGATGCTGGAATGGCAGTTCTACAGAATAATCCCACATTTCGCACAGTCTATCCCAATAAAGTCTTTGACTATATGGCTTGTGCTCGACCTACGCTGCTAGCAATCGATGGAGTTGCACGTAAACTAGTTTGCGAAGAAGCACAGGCGGGAATTTTTGCAGAGCCTGAGAATCCTACCGCGATTGCCACAGCAATTAAAAGATTAGCAGATTCGCCTGTGCAATCAGTTGAGATGGGTCGTAGAGGAAGAGAATGGGTGCTGGCTAATGCTACTAGAGAATCACTGGCGCAAAGATATCTAGAGATCATGGAGGCATTGGTTAAGAGATGAGACAGCACGGTTGGCGATTGGTATTAAAAAGTGCAATTGACAAGATTGTTGCGGCAACAGTATTAACACTATTCTCTCCATTGCTAGTCATTGTGGCACTTGCTGTACGGATCAGGATGGGAGGACCGATCTTCTTCCGTCAATTACGTCCTGGATTGTATGGACAGCCTTTTCAATTAATGAAATTCAGAACGATGACAGATGAGAAAGATAAAAATGGTAGCCTGTTGTCGGATGAAGATAGATTGACTAGTTTAGGCCGTTTTTTGAGAGCAACTAGTTTGGATGAGCTTCCCCAACTATGCAATGTACTGCGTGGTGATATGAGCCTAGTTGGCCCCAGGCCATTGCTAATACAATATCTTTCCCGTTACACACAAGAACAGGCGCGTCGTCATAATGTTCTGCCAGGTATTACTGGTTGGGCACAGATTAAAGGAAGAAACTCTCTCAATTGGAAAGAGAAATTTGCTCTTGATGTTTGGTATGTAGACAATTGGTCGCTATGGTTGGATGCTTACATTCTTGTCCTTACGGTATGGAAGGTTTGGCGTCGTGAAGGGATCTCTCGCCAAGGCCATGCCACTATGCCGGAATTTATGGGCGAAAGGGGCACAAAATGAAAAGAATTTTTGTCTTTGGTGCAGGTGGGCATGGCAAAGTCGTAGCTGATATTCTATTGACGGCTAGATTAACCGGGGTTGCTGGATTTGTTGATGACAATGAGCGACTAAAAGGCACAAAGGTAATAGGTCTGCCAGTCTTTGGCAATAGTGAATGGTTACAAGCAGAGGCATCAACAGGAAAGGTTGCCGTAGCGCTAGGTATTGGCGAGAATCGCCTAAGACAGAAGATTGCTGAACGCTGTTTATCCTGGGGAATAGAGTTGATCACTGCTGTTCATCCTAGTGCCGTGCTCTCACGATCTAGTCGAGTTGGGATTGGTACAACAATTATGGCCGGCGCCGTGCTTAATCCTGATTCTTTAGTCGGTTGTGGAGTCATTGTTAACACAGGCGCCGTAGTCGAGCATGATACGCTGGTTGGCGATTATGCTCATATCTCACCTAATGCTACTATGGGCGGAGGCGCACGACTTGGTTGGCAGGCACATCTAGGACTTGGCGCCATAGTATTGCCAGGTATTTCTGTCGGAGATGCTGCTATTGTAGGCGCTGGTGCTGTAGTAGTAGAAGATCTTCCTGATAATGTTATTGCAATGGGCGTGCCTGCACGTGTTCACCGAAAGGTTGAGGAGCAGAAGTATGAAACGAATACTGCTTTCCGTTCCGCATATGAGCGATAAAGAAGAAGTCTATGTACGTGAAGCATTCGCTTCCAATTGGCTCTCTACTGTGGGACCAAATATCAATGCATTTGAAGAAGAGTTCTCACGTGTGATTGGGCTTCCTTGTGTAGCGCTGTCTAGTGGTACCGCCGCAATACATATAGGATTGAGACTGCTTAATGTGCAGCCTGGTGATGAAGTCTTTTGCCAGACCTTGACTTTTGTCGCAACTGCTAACCCAATTCTCTACCTGGGTGGGCGACCTGTTTTTATTGATAGTGAGCGCAACAGTTGGAATATTGATGCAAACCTACTGGCCGAAGCCCTAGAGGAGCGTGCGCGACACAATCGTCTGCCGCGCGCTGTGATCGTTGTGCATCTCTTTGGTCAATGTGCCGATATGGATGCGATTATGACAATATGCCGACAATATAATGTTCCTGTATTAGAGGATGCCGCAGAAGCATTGGGCGCTACCTATAAAGGCAGACCGGCTGGAACAATTGGTGAAGTTGCCGCATTCTCTTTCAATGGTAATAAAATTATTACTACCACAGGGGGAGGCATGCTGGTTGCGCAAGATACTAAATTGATCGAGAAAGCCCGTCATTGGTCTACACAGGCTCGTGATCCAGGACTTTCTTATCAACATTCAGAGATGGGATACAATTATCGTCTAAGCAATGTGCTTGCAGGAATCGGTCGTGGTCAATTACAGGTATTAGAAGATAGAGTGCGCCGACGGCGTGAGATCGCATTTCGTTATCAAGAACATTTTGCCGATCTGCCCGGTATTGAGCTTATGCCACAAGCCGATTATGGCTTACATACTAATTGGCTAAGCTGTTTTCTTATTGATACAGCGCTTTTCGGTTCTTCTCGTGATGAATTGATCAAGAGACTCGATCTTGCCGAGATAGAGTCTCGCCCTATTTGGAAGCCTATGCATTTGCAACAACTTTATCAGCAGGCTGAATGCTATGGCGGCACCGTTGCGGAAGATCTATACCAACACGGCATCTGTTTACCAAGTTCTAGCAGTATCACCATTGCAGAACAAGACCGCGTCATTGAAGCGGTAAGATCTGCTGCACAAATTCATCGTAGATAGACGAAAATTGGTAGTAGAGCAATCTGCGTTAATTCCCTCAAGTGTAGGAATTAACGCAGTTCGCTATTAACGTGTTACTTGCTCAATCCATCATTGCTCTTAAGAATCTCTCTTAGGAACCACTCATGCTTTTCATGAATCTGTACTACTCTAGTAAACAGATCCGCAGTGCCTGGATCATGAGCTTCTGCAGCGATATCTACTGCTTCGCGTATCTCAGTAACTACTAAACTCTCATTACTGGTTGCTTCCTCGACCATTTCACGCATGCTCTTGCCGGCGACAGAAATCTTTACTGTTCCATGCTCGACAAACTCTCTAGGATCAGCAATAGGGTTGCCACCCAGTATTCTTACTCTCTCTCCTAGCTCATCTATGGTAGCCAGTACTGCAGTGGCATGCTCATCAAAGAGTAGGTGCAGATCTCGGAAAAGCGGACCATAACTCTCCCAATGATATCTCTTATAGTTAGTGTAGAGCAGAAATGAGTTAGCAAGCTGTTGTTGCAAAGATTTGATTATACGACTTTCTCCTGGTTTCTGTTGTGACATTGTTACCTCCTAAAATTTATCATTAATCTAAAATAATAATTATTGCTAGTTTATTAAAAAGCTAATTAATCTCGACAATTATGACAATAACCTAACAGTTCTAAACGATACTGCTTTACTTCAAAACCCTTAGTAGGTCGGACCTGTTTTAGTAAAGGTGTACTCTCACCAGGCTCTAGATCTGCCACCCCACCACATTTTAAGCATCTAGTATGATAATGATGATCTGTACGCCGGTCGTAACGCGCTGAACTATCACCATAAGTTAACTTTGATATTGCACCACAGGCTACCAGCGCTTCTAGACTCTTGTATATAGTCGCTAGACTGATCTTAGGAAGCTTATGCTTGATGGAAAGAAAT
>JBFLVQ010000478.1:0-7415 GCA_040758525.1 Acidobacteriota bacterium | reverse complement strand
ATCTGGTTCAACAGGCTTACCGAAAGGTGTAATGGTTACACATGGCGGTGTCTGTAATATGATTGCGACACTAAGAGAAGTTTTTGCTGTGAAACCAGCTAGCCGAGTAACTCAACTAGCTTCTTTCAGCTTTGATGCTTCAATCCTTGAAATACTGTTAGCGCTACCTATAGGTGCAACTCTCTTGCTAACAACACGAGAAGTTTCTTTATCTGGACCACCTCTTATACAACTGTTGCGCGAACAAGAAGTCACCGTTGCGTTCTTTCCTCCTTCAATGCTAGCAGCATTGCCTGTAACAACACTACCAAAATTAGAGACAATTATTGTTGGCGGTGAAGCTTGCTCGGCTGAACTGGTTGATCGCTGGGCAAATAATCGACGTTTCTTCAATGCCTATGGTCCTACCGAAGCAACTGTTTTGACTACCGTGGCGGAATGTCACAATGGTAATGGTAAACCTAGTATCGGTCGCCCAATCTTAAATACACAAGTCTATCTACTTGATCAATATCTTCAGCCTGTGCCCATTGGTGTACCAGGTGAACTACATATTGGTGGAGTCAGTCTAAGTCGTGGATATAGGCAACGACCTGAGTTGACGGCTGAGAAATACATACCTAATCCGTTTAGTAATCAACCAGGAACACGGTTATACAAGACTGGTGATCGAGCCCGTTATCTACCAAATGGTGAAATAGAATTTCTTGGACGTATAGATCGTCAGGTAAAAATTAGGGGGTTTCGTATTGAAACCGAAGAGATCGAAGCAGTTTTAAGTAGGCATAAGTCAGTACGAGAATCAGCAATCGTTGCTCGTGAAGATGTCAATGGTGACAAACGCCTGGTGGCTTACATAGTTCCACAAACAGAAGAGATTCCTACAACAAATGAACTACGTAGCTTTTTGCAACAGTACCTACCAGACTACTTGCTACCAGCAAACTTTGTGATACTAACATCACTACCATTGATGCCAAATGGTAAAGTAGATCTGCGCGCACTGACTAAACTAGATATCTTACCTAATTTACAAAAGGAGTTTATACCACCACGTACAGAGCTAGAGACTCTACTAACAAATATTTTGCGTGAAATTTTGGCAGTAGAGAAGATTGGAGTTTATGATAACTTTTTTGAACTAGGCGGAGACTCTATTAAAGCAGCTATCCTTGCTAATAGGCTTCAGGAACAACTAGGAGAGATTGTACATGTGGTGGCAGTCTTTGACGCTTCTACAGTAGCTGATCTTGCTCGCTATCTTAATGAGCACTATCCTGCAGCAATAGCAAAAAACTTTTCTAGTATAACTAGCTACTCTGTAGAGGGGTATAAGCAGTCCAATACTGGTATACGATTGATAGATTCAGCAACAGTTACCCAGATGCGGCAACTGATCACTCCATTACCACCTCGTAAACATGCGGTTAAAGTAAAAAACCGTCAAGCTATCTTTATTCTATCCGCACCCCGTTCTGGTTCAACCTTATTTAGAGTAATGCTAGGCGGACATCCATTACTATTTGCCCCTCCAGAGCTGGAAATACTCTCTTTTAATACACTAAAAGAGAGAAAACATGCTTTTACTGGTCGTGATAATTTCTGGTTAGAAGGAGCTATTCGCGCAGTCATGGAGCTTAAGAATTGTAATGCCGAAATGGCTAGCGAAATTATTGAGGATTGTGAAAGAAGAGATCTTACTACTCAAGAATTTTACCAATTGCTACAAGAGTGGTTAGGAGAGAGAAGGCTTGTTGACAAGACACCAGCTTACGCTTTAGATCTAACAACATTAAAACGGGCCGAAGAAGATTTCGACAATGCTCTCTATATTCATCTGCAACGTCATCCTGGTGGAATGATTCGCTCATTTGAGCAGGCTCGTCTAGATCAGATCCTTTCTCGATATAAGCATCCTTTTTCAACACGTGAATTTGCTGAGTTGGTCTGGATTATCAGCCAAGAGAATATCCGTGAATTTTTGTCAACAATACCAGCCAGTCGCCAACACTATGTTAAATTCGAAGATCTTGTTAGCAAACCAGAAGCTACTCTCCAAGCAGTTTGCCAGTTTCTCGATATAGATTTTCATCCTGATCTATTAGAGCCTTATAAGAATAGAGAGAAAAGGATGACGGACGGTATACATACTGTCTCCAGAATGCTAGGAGATGTTAAGTTCCATCAGCATACCAAGATTGATGCCAGTGTGGCTAACCAATGGCAAGAAGATAGCAGCATTGTACCATTGGGAGAAACAACCTGGAAAGTAGCCAGATTATTAGGTTATCAGCTTGAACAGACGGCTATTATTCCAATTCAACCAATTAATAAAGACCAGCATACTAATCTACCTCTCTCTTTTGCCCAACAAAGGCTTTGGTTCCTGGCTCAACTAGAATCAGATAGTTTCTTTTATAACTGTACTGGAGCAGTGCGATTAACTGGAAGCCTTGATATTAGCGTGCTGAGAAAATCGCTTAGCGAGATCGTGCGTCGTCATAAGGCCTTGCGTACGATCTTCCCAATGCTGGATGGGTGCCCTACTCAAGCAGTATTGCCAGCACATCCATTATTGTTACCTGTAATTGACCTTGCAGAATTGCCTAAATCGCAATATGACCTAGCAGTATCACTACTGCTTAATACCGAAGCACAACGCCCTTTTGATCTAGCTCAAGAGTTACTATTGCGTGTTGGTTTAATACGGTTAACTGAGGTTGAGCATGTACTATTCCTAGCAATGCACCATATCGTTTCTGATGGCTGGTCTATAGGAATATTCTTGCGCGAACTAGCAATACTTTATAAGGCTTTCATAAATAATCAACCATCTCCTTTGCCTGAACTATCCATTCAATATACCGATTTTGCTTATTGGCAACGAGAATGGATGCAGGGTGAAGTGTTGCATAATCAACTTAGCTACTGGAAGAAACAGTTAGCTGGTGCTCCTCATTCATTGAATCTATTTACTGATCGCCCGCGTCCAGCTATACAGACTTATCTTGGCGCACACCAACAGTTGACACTATCCAAAGATCTGTTAGATCGACTCAATGGCCTTAGTCTTAAACAAGGAACTACTCTATTTATGACGTTGCTAGCAGCATTTAAGGTGCTACTGTACCGTTATACCGATCAGTTAGATATAGTTGTTGGTTCACCTATCGCAAACCGCAATAGGCCTGAGATCGAGCCTCTCATAGGGTTTTTTGTTAATACATTGGTACTACGCACAAAGTTAGTAGCATCAGAAAATTTTGAGCAATTATTGGCACGAGTGCGGCAGATGACATTAGAAGCCTACATACATCAGGATGTGCCTTTTGAAAAATTGGTAGAGGAGCTACAACCAGTACGTGATCTGAGTCGTAGCCCTCTCTTTCAGGTGATGTTTGTACTACAGAATGCACCTACAACTCCATTGGAATTAAAAGATCTCACGCTTAACTTTATTAATATAGAGAACCAAGCTGCTAAGTTTGATCTTACTATTACGCTAGCAGAAACATCGCAAGGATTAGTAACAAGGTTAGACTACAACACAGATCTATTTGAAGCTTATACAATAAAACGTATACTCAGCCATTGGCAAATATTGCTAGAGAGCATAACCAAAAATTCCCAGCAATATATAACTGCCTTACAGATATTAACTGTAAAAGAGCAAGAACAGCTTTTAGTCAACTGGAATAACACTAGTATAGATTATCGACAAGATCACTGTATACATCAATTATTTGAAGAGCAAACAGCCCGCACACCAGCATCAATAGCAGTAGTTTTTGAAGGCGAACAGTTGAGTTATCAAGAATTAAACCAACGAGCCAACCAGCTAGCACACTACCTAATAGGCTTGGGAGTAGGACCAGAAGTATTAGTAGGAATCTGTCTGGATCGCTGCATAGAGATGATAGTAGCAATAATGGCAGTGCTTAAGGCTGGAGGAGCTTACTTACCAATTGATCCTAGTTATCCATTGGAACGTATTGCTTTCATGCTAGAGAATGCTGGTGTAACATTGATATTAACCGAGAAACAACGAGTCGATGAATTATCAAAGAATCTAGTACAGATAGTATGTTTAGATAATGAATGGAATGTCATTAGCAGCCACAGCGATATCAATCCAATAACCAATGTAAATCCTAATAACCTTGCATATGTCATCTACACTTCTGGCTCTACTGGTAAACCTAAAGGAGTAATGATCGCTCATCATAGTGTTGTTAACTACCTTACCTGGTGTTGCCAAACTTATCCAATCCAATCAGGTCAAGCCATCCCATTACACTCTTCGCTGAGCTTTGATTTGACAGTTACCAGCCTGCTGTTGCCGCTAGTTGTTGGTCAACAGATTATTGTGGTCACAGCAGAGGAAGGATTAGCAGGATTGAAGGGAGTGCTGAGCAAACAGAGAAACCTCAGTTTAGTGAAGCTAACTCCAGCACACCTAGATATGCTTAATCAACAACTACTAGCAACTGAGATGATCGATGCTACCAGAGCACTAGTAATAGGAGGAGAAGCATTATTAGCAGAGAGTTTAACCTATTGGCGTAAATACTCGCCTCAGACAGATATTTTCAACGAATATGGGCCAACAGAAGCTACCGTAGGATGCTCTGTTTATCAGGTAATGGCAGAAGATGATAGCTCTGGTGTAGTGTCAATTGGAAGGCCGATAGCAAATACCCAACTCTACATATTGGATAAGTATCACCAGGCTGTGCCTATTGGAGTAATAGGAGAGTTGTATATCGGTGGAACAGGGTTAGCACGAGGATATCTGAACAGACCAGATTTAACAGCAGAGAGATTCATCCCTAATCCATATAGTGGAGAATCAGGAGCAAGACTCTATCGCACAGGAGACCTGGTCCGCTATCTTGCTGATGGCAATATTGCGTATCTAGGACGTATCGATAATCAAGTAAAGGTTAGAGGCTATCGTATCGAGCTAGCAGAAATAGAATCAGTACTGTCAAGCCATAACAGAGTGAGCGAATGTGTAGTTATTGCTAGAGAGGATAGAGACAATTGTAAGCAATTGGTAGCATATCTAGTTGCTAAACAGGAAGAGGTTATCACAGTTAATGAGCTGCGTGCTTATCTGAAAACAAAGCTACCTGAGTATATGTTGCCATCGACATATGTGGTGCTCGATAAGCTGCCACTCACTGCTAATGGCAAACTAGATCGTCGTGTATTGCCTGAGCCTGATCAAACACGGCCAGAATTAGAGTCTCTTTTTATCTTACCTCGTACTGCCAAGGAAGAGTTACTGGCAAGGATCTGGTCACAAGTTCTTGGTATTAAACAGATCGGCGCTTATGACAACTTTTTTGAGCTGGGTGGTGACTCGATTCTCAGTATACAGATTGTTGCCAAAGCCAATCAAGCCGGTCTAAAAATTACGCCTAAGCAATTATTCCAGTATCAAACCATCGCAGAACTAGCAATGGTGGCAGAGACAGCATCTGTCATTACTGCTGTACAAGATGTAATAATTGGCGATGTTCCATTAACGCCAATTCAAAAAAGATTCTTTAGAGAAAACCTCATTGAACCAGATCATTTCAACCAGTCTGTACTGTTGATAACACAACAACTAGATATCCCTCTGTTGCTAATCGTAATAAAGCGACTCTTGACACATCATGATGCACTACGATTACGATTTACTCCATCAACGTCAGGCTGGCAGCAAATTAATACAGATATAGATAATAATATACCTTTCACGAAACTAGATCTCTCAATATTATCAAAGCCTCAACAACAGCAGGCTATTGAGGTAACAGCAAAACAATTGCAAGGTAGTTTGAATTTATCCAATGGGCCAGTACTGCGTATTGCCTGCTTTGACCTTGGCACTAAAGAATCTGGTCGTTTGTTAATAATAATTCATCATTTGGTGATCGATCTTGTCTCCTGGCGTATCTTGCTTGAAGATCTACAGACTGCGTACCAGCAACTCAGTAATGGCAAAGCGATCCAACTTCCAGCCAAGACAACTGCATTCAAGCATTGGGCTGAGCAATTGAGTGAATATGCTCAATTAGAAACAACTGAACAAGAGCTTAACTATTGGCTGGCTAAACAGTATAACGGAATCACTAGTCTACCAGTCGATTATCGAGATGGTGTTAATAATCAAGTATCGACAGATAGTGTTTTAGTATCACTTAGTGTGATAGAGACTAGCGCGCTATTACAACAGGTACATCAAGCATATCACACACAAATTAATGATCTACTACTAACTGCAATGGTAGAGGCCTTTTCGCAATGGACAGGCAGGCGTGTTCTATTAGTCGATCTGGAAGGTCATGGACGAGAGGATATAATTGCTAATGTAGATCTTTCACGTACAGTAGGATGGTTCACCACAGTATTTCCTGTACTGCTAGATTTAGAGCAAGTATCTGATATTGTAGAAGGGTTAAAATCGATTAAAGAACAACTACGGCAAATCCCTCAACATGGCATAGGATATGGTGTGCTGAAGTATCTAGGTAGACCAGAGGTTGTTAAACGCTTAAAAGAACTGCCGTATCCACAAGTAAGCTTTAACTACTTAGGTCAATTTGATCAAGTATTATCGGAATCATATCTGTTTGTGCCTGCACAAGAAGAACGAGGACCATCTCAAAGTCTACAAGCAATACGCAGTCATCTATTAAATATTAATGGAAGTATTGTGTCAGGCCAACTTCAACTCTCTTGTATCTACAGTAAGAACATATATAAACATGAGACTATTGCAAGATTAATGGCAAACTTTGCTGAAGTATTGCGTTCGCTTATTCTTCATTGCCAGTCGATTACCGCGGATGGTTACACACCTTCAGATTTTCCACTTGTAAAACTATCTCAGCAAAGACTCGATCAATTACTAAGGACACATCGGCAAATAGAGGATATATATACTCTTTCACCCATACAGCAAGGAATGCTCTTTCATAGCTTGTACGATCCTTCAGCAGGGATCTACTTTCAGCATCTAAGTTGCCAGATTTCTGGAGAGTTAAATATTTATGCATTTGAGCAAGCCTGGCAAAAATTGATTGAGCGACATTCTATCTTCCGCACCTCTTTCCATTGGAATCAGTTGGAAGAACCTATTCAAATAGTACATCATCAAGCGCAGCTAACCCTGTTGCAACAAGATTGGCGTGAGCTATCAACAACAATACAACAAGAACGTTTGATAGCTTATCTAAAAGCAGATCGTGAATTGGGCTTTGACTTTTCTCAAGCCCCGCTAATGCGAGTAGCACTTATCCAACTAACTGAAAGTAGTTATCAACTTATTTGGAGTTATCATCATCTACTGATCGATGGCTGGAGTTTGCCATTAGTTTTTAAAGAATTTTTAATTATTTATAATACATATTGTCAAGGTAAGG
>JBFLVQ010000477.1:0-7475 GCA_040758525.1 Acidobacteriota bacterium | reverse complement strand
GTTATAAATAGCGGCGACCTGTACATATTGATATATTTGCTCAGTCAAACTGCTTTTTAATGGCTCACCAGCAAGATTAATTGTTTGTACTGATGTTGGTATACCATCCATTCTTATTAGTTCGGTTATTGCTGATGGAACCGTATTGATCAATGTCACTTCCTCAGCACAAGAAAGCTCAGGCAGGTGTAATATATTTTCTGTTAGAATAACCTTACCACCAGAGCTTAATGTAGCGAAGAGTTCAAATACTGAGAGATCAAAACATATCGAAGTCGATGCCAACACACCCGTCAGCTCTTGTGGAGAAAACTGATCTATTGCCCAGTGTAGGAATGCAACTACACTACGATGCTCAATGGCTACACCTTTTGGTACTCCAGTAGAGCCAGAAGTATAAATGATATAAGCAAGATTGTTAGGATATATAGATGTGGAGAGCCTTTGTGTGCTCTGTTTTGCGATCTTATCCTGATGTAGATCTAGACAGATAACATCTAGTTGACTCTGATAAAAACGATTAAGTAGCGCATCTTCTGTTAAGAGAAACTTCAATCCGCTATCTGCAATCATAAATTCCCGGCGATGTTGTGGATAATCTGGGTCAAGAGGAAGATAAGTTGCACCTGCTTTGAGAATACCTAGTATTGCTACAATCATCTCGATTGAACGATTAAGACAGATACCAACAGGCACTTCTAGTCCTGCACCAAGACTGCGTAGATAATGAGCAAGTTGATTGGTGCGTTGGCTCAACTCTATATATGTTAATCGCTTATCTTCATAGACCAAGGCAATTGCGTATGGCGTTCTTTCAACTTGTATCTCGAATAGATCATAGATAGTAAGATCGACAGGGTAATCGATTGCTGTCTTATTCCATTCTACTAATAATTGTAGTTGCTCTTGTGTAGATAGTAGACAGAGCGATTGATGTCTGGCAGCCGGCTCATCTGCCATTAAGCTAAGCACCTTAGTGTAGTAGCCAGCAATATTTTCTACTTGCTCTGGACAAAGATCTATAGTTCTATAATCAAGTGCTAACCTCAATTGCGATGTAATAGTGTCCAAGTTAAATTGTGTGGTTAATGCATAGTAGGTCTGCTCAGTGCCATCATCACCGAGAACTTCCATTCCATATAATCCTTGAACACGCTGATAGACATGAAAGTGTGTGAAATTAAATATAGTGTCAAAGAGTGGTTGCCTGCCTTGTGCTCGTTGAAGCTCTGCAAATGGATAGCGCCGATAGGGTAACAACTCTCTTTCAGCTTCAAATGTTTTCTGTATCAATTCAATCCATGTGCTATCTGGCAATTGCAATCGGAATGGTAAGGTATTAAGGAAAGCGCCTACAATAGATTCTCCATCGATCTCTTCTGGTCTACCATTAAAGAGTACACCTGTCATTACATCCGTCTGACCACTGAATATACTGACAACCTTAAGATGTGCTGTTAACATCACACTTTTAATTGAAACTCCTGCTGACCAGGCCAAACTCTTTAATGCTTGAGAAAGTTCATCACAGATCGGCACATCGATTCTACGAACCTCTAGCACATCAGCAATCTCAGCAGCAGGCTGCCAGTGTGGTAATCTAGTTGCAGAACAGTTGCTAAGTTTTTCTGTCCAATAATCTCGGCATTCTGCAGATACTAGTGCTGCCTGTTCTAGCGCAACAAAATCTCTATAAGAGGCTGCTAATGGTGTCATTATTGGTGGTGCTGTTCCATTCAAAAGTAAGAAATACTGCTCAAATAGCTCGGTGAGTATAATGGCAACACTCCAACCATCAAAAAATGGCTCACTAAATGTGAGCTGAAACGTTTCATCACTACGTCGATGAACATAAAAGCGTAGTAATGGAGGCCTACTCCAATCAAATCTATTGCTCATCTCAGCTTTCATCCAGACTGCCAGCCACTCTTCTTGCTCTGCATTAGAGAGATGACGTAGATCCTCAAGAGTAATAGGAATAGACACTGTTTTATAAACTAACTGTAATGGCTCATTAAAGCTGGCAAGATCAAAACTAGTACGCAGCATAGTATGACGTATAGTAAGTTGTTGCAAAGCCATTCTAAGTTTGTCGATATCAAGAGGCGCACGTAGATGAAAACTGCTAATGTAAATCAGATAATCTGAGCTGTATTCGCTATGATAAACAAATCCGGCTTGAAGTTTAGAAAGTGGGTAAGCATCTTCTATGTCTTCAGGTAGACGGCTGCAGTCTGCTTGAGAAATCAGACAGAAGGGCTGACCAGGTACATGTGCAACCACATCTGTCAACTTTACCTCTCTTGCCAACTCGCGAATCGTTTGATATTGAAACAACTGTTGAAGCGAAATATTCAAACCCCACTTACGCGCTCGCGAGAGAATTTGAATACTGCGAATGGAATCTCCACCTAAGGCAAAAAAATTGTTATCAATACCTACTTTCTCTAGGCCTAGAACTTGTGCCCATACTTCTGCTAATACTTCTTCTGTAACTGTACTAGGCGCAGTAAAAGCCTTCTCTAATTCTGGCCTGGCAGGTTCAGGTGTTGGCAAAGCGTTATAGTCTATCTTACCATTAGTAGTGAGTGGCAGTTTATTCAGTAATACAAAAATTGCCGGCACCATGTATTCAGGCAATTTTTGCCGTAGAAATTCTCTTAACCCATTTACACCAACCTTTCCCTCTACACTGACCCAATAGGCCACCAATCGTGCTTCATCGTTCTTCTCTGCACGTGTTACTACAACAGTCTCCAATACATCTGGGTGCTCGCCAAGCGCTGCTTCTATCTCGCCTAACTCTATACGGAAACCACGAATCTTTACCTGATTATCAATACGACCTAAATACTCGATATCTCCATTGGCAAGATAGCGAGCTAAATCACCAGATCGATATAGCCGTGCCCCTGCTTCGCTACTGAATGGATTAGGAACAAATCGTGCAGCCATTAATTCAGCACGATTAAGATAACCTCGCGCTAAACCATCTCCACCTATGTACATCTCGCCGACAACACCAATTGGCAGCAATTGCTGATATTGATCAAGAATGTAGACTTGTAGATCTGGAATCGGTCCACCAATCACACTCTTAGAAACAAGATCAAGATCCGCTATTGTTAATGGACGATAGGTAACATGCACGGTTGTTTCAGTAATACCATACATATTGACTAGGCGAGGGTGCTGGTCTCCATGTCGATTGAACCAAGGTCTTAAACTCTGTAACTCTAACGCTTCACCACCAAAGATAACCAATCGTAATGCTAACTCATCACTATTATTGATAGAATCTTCTATACGAATAAGCTGACGAAAAGCAGAAGGAGTCTGATTAAGAACTGTCACTTGCTCACGACAAAGCAGTCTATAAAACTCTTCTGGTGAACGGCTCACCAAATAATGGACAATCACTAAGCGTCCACCATGTAGTAGAGCGCCCCATATCTCCCATACAGAAAAGTCAAAAGCATAGGAATGGAAAAGTGTCCAGGTATCATGTTGATTAAACTGAAACCACTGCTCAGTAGCATGGAAGAGACGACCAATATTGTAATGGCTAATCAGAACACCTTTGGGTTTGCCAGTCGAGCCAGAAGTATAGATAACATAAGCAGTGTTTGTTACCGTGGCTATATCTGGTAGATCATCTTCACGCTGACAAGCAATCGTTTGCCAATCTGTATCAAGACAGATTACTTGTTGATGCTGTGTAGGGATAGTCTTTATTAAACTAGCTTCAGTAAGCAGTAATGTTATATCAGCATCATCCATAATAAAATGTAGACGCTCTGAAGGATAATTTGGATCAAGAGGTAGATATGCCGCGCCAGCTTTTAGGATTGCTAGTATGCTTATGATCATTTCTAGTGAGCGTTCCAAGCATATTGCTACTAATGCTTCACAACCTATACCTGATTTTTGTAGATAATGTGCTAGTTGATTAGCTCGTATATTCAACTCTTGATAAGTAAGCTGTCGATCTTCAAATACTAATGCAATGGCATTGGGTGTTTGCTCAACCTGAGCTTCAAATAACTTATGTATACAACTATCCTGTGCATAGTGCCTTCCAGTATTGTTCCACACTGTAAGCAACTGATGGCGCTCTGCGGTTGTCAACAATGATAGATCCACAATACGTTTGTATGGATCTACTACTATGTTATCAAGCAGTATCTGCCAATGCTCTACCATACGGCTGATTGTTACTGCATCAAAGATATTGATGTTGTATTCGAAGTAACCTAACAGTTCATTTCCACTGTCTTCTATCTCTAATGTGAGATCGAATTTGGCGATACTACAGTCTAGCTCAAATCTATTTATACTAAGACCAGCTAATTTCAGCTCTGCCATAGGAGCATTTTGAAGAACAAACATTACTTGAAAAAGTGGTGTATGACTAAGGTCACGTATTGGTTGTAATTCTTCTACCAATTTCTCAAATGGCAGATCTTGATGTGTATATGCGCCTAGCGCCGCCTCCTTGACTCGCTCTAGCAGTTCAATGAAAGTAGGGCTGCCAGATAGATCAGTATTAAGAACCAGCGTGTTTACGAAAAACCCTATCAATCCTTCTATCTCAGCACGATTGCGATTGGCGATAGGAGAGCCTATAACTATCTGTTCTTGTCGTGTGTAGCGATAAAGTAATGTCTTGAACGCCGCAGTCAAAACCATAAATAGAGTAACACCTTGACGTTGACACAATATTCTCAATTCATCAAAAAGATTTTCACAGAGCCGTAGAGGGATTCTTGTGCCCTGAAAAGTCTGTACAGACGGACGTGGACGGTCGGTAGGTAGTTCTAAAATAGGTGGAGTAGTTTGAAGATGTCTACGCCAATAAACAAGTTGTGTTGCCAATTCTGCGCCTTGTAACCATTCTCTTTGCCAATGTGCAAAGTCGGCATATTGGATCGGTAAAGCTGACAACGTAGCGGGTTGACCACTAATGAATGCTTGATAACAGATCGCCGTCTCATGTATCAACAAACCTATTGACCATCCATCAGAGATGATATGGTGCATTACAAAGAGAAAAACATACTGGTACTCCTCTAGTCTTATCAAGATAATACGCAACAATGGACTATGCGCTAGATCAAATGGCAGTATCGCTTGCTCATTAGCTAATCTTACCGCCTCAGTTTTACAGATAGATTCTGTCAATTGCCTTAGGTCAACAACTGGCAATGGTATGGCTGCCGACTCAGCAATGATCTGCAATGGCTGCCCATCTATAGTAGCAATACTGGTACGTAGGCTCTCATGACGAGCAATTATTCTGTTAATACTCTGCTCAAATGCTGAAATATTAAGCTCACCATTGAGATATATTGCAGCAGGAAGATTATAAAAAGGATTAGCAGGTTCTAATTGATCAAGAAACCATAGTCGTTGCTGAGCAAAGGAGAGTGGCAAAGCTCCTGTTCTTGGTATAGGCGTTATTGGCAATATTTGTAGATTGTGCTGCAGTCCTTGTTCAGACCAGAGGATATTCGCAATTGTTTCAGCCAAGCTAGCAATTGTAGGCAGTTCAAACAGACTACGTACCGGTAATTCTATTTTGAATGCCTGTCGTATACGCGAGATCACTTGTGTTGCTGATAATGAATGCCCACCTAATTCAAAGAAGCTATTATGTGGATCAGGATTCTTAATTGCTAACACTTCTGCCCATATCCCTGCCACTATCTCTTCTATAGGAGTATATGCTCGGCTCGCTGATCCAGTATTATCAGAACTGATAAAATCATGCGCAGGCAGAGCACGTCGGTCTACTTTGCCATTAGGTAGTAGTGGCAAAACCGGTAGTGTTACAATTGCTGATGGCAGCATATACCAAGGAAGTTTCGCTTTGAGAAAGTTTCTTAACTCCCTGGTGGTAGTAGCCACATCCGGTTTCAGCACTATGTAGGCAATCAACTCTCTTTTACTGTCTTTGCCTTGTGCAATAACAACAGCATCCTCAACATCTGGATATCCAACAAGAGTGGCTTCGATCTCTCCTAACTCGATACGTAGGCCTCTTACCTTCACCTGAGAATCGCATCGTCCTAAGAACTCGATATTACTATCAGGTAGATAGCGAACCAGATCACCAGTTCTGTACAGTCGTGCTCCAGGCTGATCACTAAAAGGATGAGGAATAAACCTCTCAGCAGTTAATTCAGGTCTATTCAGATAGCCACGTGCTAAACCATTACCACCAAGGTAAAGCTCGCCTGCTACTCCAATAGCAACAGGCTGTAGATAGCTGTCTAACACATAAGCTTGAAAGTTGCCGATAGGACGACCAATAGGAACAGTTCGAGCTACATTACCGGCTTGGCATTGCCAGTAGGTTGCATCAATGGTGGTCTCTGTAGGTCCATAGAAGTTGAACAACTCTGCTTTTAATCGAGCCAAGCAGCGTTCCTGCAACTCAGGCATAAGCGCTTCACCACCACAGAAGACAAGTCGCAGATCTTTACAAGCCTCAACTCTTTCTGTTGATAGAAACAACTGTAGTAACGTAGGTACAAAAGCAACCAAGGTGATTCTGCGCTCAATAATAATTCTGTTTAGATAGACAGGATCTTGCGAGGCTTCCGCTGGAGCAATAACCAACTGCGCACCGAATAGCAGTGGTGTGAATAACTCCCATAAGGAGACATCAAAACTGATGGAGGTTAATTGCAGTAGTCGATCTTGTTGGCTAAGAGGATGAGCCTGCTGTCCCCAAAGCAAGCGATTAACTATCGCTGCTTGTGTAATCATTACTCCTTTCGCTTGTCCTGTTGAACCAGAAGTGTAGATCACATATGCCAGGTCATCCATTTCCACTCGTGAGTAAGAGTTCTCTCTGCATTGACCGGCTATTTCATGACTATCTCTATCCAGACAAATTAAGCTGATAGCAGTATTGGGTAATTGCTCAAGAAACTCTGCTTTAGTTATGATCACAGCTACATTAGCATCAGCAAGCATGAATGCTAATCGTTCCTTAGGATAGGCTGGGTCTAATGGTAAATAAGTAGCACCAGCCTTCATAATTGCCAGCACAGCAATAGGCAACTCCAGACAACGCTGCATAAATACACCAATAATGCTGTTAGTAACAGTATCAATACCTCGTAAATGGTGAGCCAGTTGGTTAATTCGTATGTTCAGTTCACGATAGCTTAATTGCTGTTCTTGCCATACTAAGGCAATGGCATCAGGAGTACGTTCTACCTGTAGCTCAAATAGTTTCTGGATAGAATTGACCTTAGAATAATCGAATTTAGTGTTATTCCAGGTAACCAGCAACTGCTCCTGTTCTGCTGCTGAGAGTAATGGCAATGTTGAGATATGCTGTTGTGGTAAGGATAAAATATTCATTAACAGATTCTCAAAATGTCCTGCCATTCTGCTAATGGTGCTATCATCAAAAAGATCTCTGTTGTACTCAAATAATCCTATCAAATCATACCCTCGCTGTT
>JBFLVQ010000476.1:0-7481 GCA_040758525.1 Acidobacteriota bacterium | reverse complement strand
CACCTAGCACACTGATAATCATATCTAGCGAGCAATTCAGACAGATCCCTACTACTGTTTCTGGTCCAACTACGATCTTTCTTAAGTATCTTGCTAGTTTATTAGCGTGCGCATTCAGCTCTTGATAACTAAGTTGTGATAAGCAACTATCAGAGTTTACAAAGACTACAGCAGTTGCCTCTGGTGTTTGTAGCGCTTGTAACTCAAATAGCTGATGGATGCACTGATCTTGTGGGTAATCTGCTGCTGTATTATTCCACGCTACTAGCAACTGTCGTTGTTCGCTTTCACTTAAGATTGGCAGCTCAACAATGGATTGGGTAGTATCGACAAGAATACTCTCTAGTAACACACGATAATGGTTGAGCAGACGTGTGATAGTACTAACATCAAATAGATCTGTATTATATTCCAACTGTCCGTTTAGCCCCTGTGGAGTTTCGGTAAGAGAGAAGGTTAGATCAAATTTTGATGTACCACTATCGATCTCGATCGGCTGTAATTTCAAACCAGGAATCTCTAGTGTAGGCATAGGAGCATTCTGAAGTATGAATGCTACCTGGAATAGTGGTGCATGACTTAAGTCACGTTTGGGTTGTAACTCTTCCACTAATTGCTCGAAAGGTAGATCCTGATGAGCATAGGCCGCTAAAGCCGTTTCGCGCACACGACCAAGTAACTGTTGGAAACTGGGCCGACCTGATAGATCGGTGCGCAAAACCATAGTATTAACAAAGAAGCCTATCAGTTCTTCTATCTCGACTCGATTTCTGTTAGCGATACCAGAACCAACAATAATATCGCTCTCTCCAGTATAACGATGTAGTAGCGTCTGGAATGCAGCCAACAGTGTCATAAAGAGTGTGACCGATTCCCTTTGACTCATTGCATTGAGTGATTGTGTCAGTTCTCTTGATAAGAGCAGATATTGACATGCACCACGGAAAGATTGAATTGCTGGACGTGGTCGATCAGTAGGTAGTTCCAGGATAGGTAGAGTACCACCCAATTTCTCTTTCCAATAACTGAGCTGAGTTTCTAACACTGTGCCTTGGAACCATTGTCTTTGCCAGTAAGCAAAATCTGCATACTGAATAGGCAATTCAGGAAGTGTAGGTGGCTTAGCGGTAACAAAGGCTTCGTAGAGTGCTAACACTTCTCGAACAAAGATACCCATTGACCAACCGTCAGAGACGATATGGTGCATAGTGATAAGCAATACATAATGATCTACTGCTAGATAGAGCAAAGCGGCACGTAGCAATGGTGCACGGGTTAAATCAAAAGGCCGTTTCGCTTCCTCATCGATCAACCGTAATACTTCTGACTCTCGGTTTGTTTCAGATAAGCACTGTAAATCGATCAATGGTAGTATTAGGCTTTGAGATGGTGAAATAACTTGAACCGGTCGTCCTTCTACGCTGATAAAAGAGGTTCGCAAAGCTTCATGGCGATGTAGAATCTCAGCTAGACTCTCTTCTAATGCCTTCACATTCAGCGAGCCTTCTAGGCGTACAGCAGCAGGTACGTTATAAAATGGATTACCAGGCACCAGTTGATCAAGAAACCAGAGTCGCTGTTGTGCAAATGAGAGTGGCAATTCGCCATCCCGTGCGATAGGTCGCATTGAACTAGCAGTTAAGCTCTGTTCAAGCAAACGAGCCGCTTCGATGCTATTGGCAAGACCCGCTACTGTAGGAGATTCAAACAGGCTGCGCAATGGTAACTCTACTTGAAATCCAGTACGCAGACGGGATATTACTTGTGTAGCCAATAATGAATGTCCACCCAATTCCAGGAAATTGTCATAAATACCTACTTGATCGATACCAAGCAACTCTTGCCAGATTTTGGCGATTCTCTTTTCGATATCATTGCTAGGGGCGATATAGGTGTTTTGTAAATTTGGTCTAGCATGAAGTATAGATGGCTTTGTAATAGATCGACTATCTTCCTCAGCAATCTCTAATTCTCCGACTGACAATACCTTTTCACGATCATTTAGATGTGTTTGTGGCTCAATCCAATAACGCTGACGTTCGAATGGGTAAGTAGGCAATGGTATACGCCGACGCTGTTCATTGACATAGAAGTCAGACCAATTAATCGGTACACCAGCAAGCCATAATTTACCTAGCGTGTCAATTATTGATCTGGTCTCCATTGTTGATTCTGGTAGATGTGGTAACGAGGAGAGCACAAGTGCACTATCTGTTTTAGTTGAATATTTTCTTGCCAATGCGCTCAATATCTGTCCAGGACCGATTTCTAATAAGATTCGGCCAGGCTCTTTTAATAACTCTTCTACCCCTGCAGCAAAATGAACTGTCTCACGTAGATGTTTTACCCAATAGTTTGGATCGGTCGCTTCTGCAGCAGTAATCCATTTGCCTGTGACATTTGATATATAAGGAATTTGTGGCGATTGTAGATCTACATTTTTCATTCGCTGAGTAAAAGCTTCTAGTATCGGCTGCATCATTGATGAATGAAAAGCATGTGATGTATTGAGTCGCTTACAATCAGTATTCTCTTCCTTAAGATGTTTTTCCAACTCTTCTATTGCATCAAATGGACCAGAGATCACACAACTGTTAGGTCCATTGATTGCCGCTAAAGAGAGTTGCTCACCCAGTAGCAATTGGGCTTCATCTGCTGTGCGTGATATGGCTAGCATTGCACCAGCAGGAAGTTGCTGCATCAACTGTCCACGCGTTGCCACTACTGCTAAGGCATCTTCTAAAGAGATCACACCAGATAAGCAAGCTGCAACATATTCACCAAGACTATGACCTATCATTGCTTGTGGATAGATATCCCACTCCATCCATAGCTTGGCAAGAGCATATTCGAAAACAAACAGCACTGGTTGGGTAATAGCAGTTTGTGCAAGTTGCTGCGCAGTCTTTTCGTTGTTAGGTAGAGAAAAGAGAGTATCACGTATATCCAGTCCTAGCTGTGATTTTAATAGTTTCGCGCAATTATCTATATTTTCACGAAAAACTGGCTCGGCATTATAAAGAGTCAAGCCCATACTTAGATACTGAGAGCCTTGTCCAGGAAACATAAAAGCTATCGGACGGTTGATCGTCTCTTTAACTGCTGTAGCAATACGCTGAGGATCTGATAGGGCTTTTACTGCATCATCAATATCACAGCAAACTACCATACGGCGATGACTGAAAGCCTTGCGTCCTTGCTGAAGTGTGTAAGCAACATCTGCTAAATTGGTATCAGGGTGTTGCTGCAAATAGACAATAAGATTTTCTGTTGCTTTCTCTAATGCAGAACCGGTTTTGGCTGACAACACCAGCAATTGCCAATCTCTAGATTCTGACGAACTCTCTAAAGCTGGTGACTCTTCCAAAATAACGTGAGCATTAGTGCCACCAATACCAAAAGAACTTACCCCAGCACGGCGTGGTGTATTACCTGATGGCCATTCGCAAAGCCGATTATTGACATAGAATGGGCTATTAGCAAAATCGATATTGGGATTAGCAGTTTCAAAATGTAGGCTAGGTGGCAATAATTTATGCTTGAGTGAACATACAGTCTTAATTAAACCGGCTACACCAGCCGCCGTATCTAAATGTCCTACATTGGTCTTTACTGATCCAATCGCACAATAACTATTTAATCTAGTATGTGTGCGAAAGACTCTTGAGAGTGCCGCTATCTCAATAGGATCACCTAAAACGGTGCCGGTGCCATGAGTCTCCACATAAGATATCGACTCTGAATCGATCTCCGCCATTGCAACTGCTTCTGCAATTACTTCTACTTGACCATCAATACTGGGTGCTGTATAGCCAACTTTCAAGGCGCCATCATTATTGATTGCATATCCTTTAATAACTGCGTGTATATAATCTCCGTCTACCAATGCATCTTCCAAACGTTTTAATACAACAATGCCTACGCCACTACCAACCACCGTACCCAATGACTTAGCATCAAAAGCACGGCAGTGACCATCGGGAGAGAGTATTCCACCTTGCTGATATAGATAGCCTGCTTTGGCAGGAAGTCTTAGCGATACTCCGCCAGCTAATACCATATCAGATTGATAACTGAGTAGACTTTGACAAGCTAGACAAATGGCTGATAGTGATGTAGAGCAAGCAGTCTGAACACTCACACTGGGACCACGTAAGTCCAATTTGTAAGAGACTCGTGTTGGCAAGAAATCTTTATCATTGCCAATCATGGTCTGAAAATTACCAATCGATCTTACTAGCTCAGGGTTTGGATAGAGATTAAATAACAGATAGGTGTTCATTCCTGCGCCAGCATAAACACCTATACGACCAGGATAGTTTTCTGAATTATAACCAGCATCTTCTAATGCTTCCCAAGCACATTCAAGGAAGAGACGATGTTGCGGATCCATAATCTCAGCTTCTCTAGGACTGAAACCGAAAAACAGCGCATCAAACAGCTCTATACCTGTTAACATTCCTGCGGCTTTAACATAGTTTGGATCATTCAGGGTAACAGGATCTATTCCAGCAGATGCTAATTCCTCATCAGAAAAGAATGAAATTGATTCAACACCATTACAGAGGTTGCGCCAAAATTCATCGACATTATTGGCACCAGGAAACCGACCTGATAATCCAATAATGGCGATCTCTTGACCAGTGTTATTTTTCTCCTCGTTACTCATTAAACTCCTGCTCTCCTATTCATAAGTTGTTTTTGCCGATGGATCGCTTGTTTGCGCTTCTGTGCGCGCGCATCGGTCTGTTGAAAGAGAGTCTCTTCATGACGATTGCTACTTAAAAATTTTGCCAATGAGTTTATTGTTGGATATTTAAACAGCTCGATTATTGGCACAGTTAATCTTAAATCATCTCTTAAACGGCTATGTACTTGGGCCATCAGTAGTGAATGGCCGCCTAGATCGAAAAAGTTATCTTCTGTGCCTACTACTTCTATTTGCAGTACCTCTTGCCAAACAGCCGCTAAGGTACGTTCTAGTTCTGTGTGAGGAGCAATATAGGCAGTAGTTAGATCAGGGCGTAAACTGTCTGGTGCTGGTAGTGCCTGGCGATTCACTTTTCCATTACTAGTAAGTGGGATCGCATTCAGTATTACGTAGGCAGCCGGCAACATATACTCAGGTAGTTTCTCTTTCAGCAAGCTACGCAATTCATTTACATCGATCTCCGTGTATGGTTTAGCAACTAGGTAGGCAACCAATCGCGCTTGTCCAGGAAGATCTTCTCGCACTATCACTATATTCTCTCGAACACTAGGATGCTGCGCAAGTAATGCTTCGATCTCTCCCAACTCTATACGATATCCACGAATCTTCACTTGATGATCAAGACGACCAAGAAATTCCATATTGCCATCTGATAAATAACGTACTAGATCTCCAGTTTTGTAGAGGCGTGTTCCTGGCTTATCACTAAATGGGTTAGGAATAAACTTCTCGCTAGTCAATTCTGGTCGGTCTAAGTATCCACGCGCCAAACCATCACCACCAATGTACAACTCACCTGCCACACCAATAGGCTGAGGTTCTAAATATTTATTCAGTATATAGATCTCGGTATTAGCAATAGGTTTACCAATCGGAACAACTTCATCTATTCTATCTAGTCTATGATTGGCAGACCAGATAGTCGTTTCCGTCGGCCCATACATGTTAAATAGATTACCATTGACGGTAGCCTTCAACTCCATTGCCAACGAGGTTGGTAATGCTTCACCCCCAATCAATAAACTCTCCAGCGAACTTAGTGCTGCTTCTGCCGGCGGATTCATCTTTATCATTCTTGCCATAGATGGCGTACATTGCATATGTGTTACTTGATGTCTGGTAATCTGCGCAGGTAATGAATAATCTTGTTCATCGGCAGTCTTGTTAGCGCGTTTCTGTAATATGTTTAAGTAACGCAAGCTAGCCATTACAGAATCGAAATCAACTCCAAAATCGATCAGACAGGCGACTTCATCAACCCCAATGGCTTTTAGCTTGTTAACCATGTGTAGACAACTGGCAGGTGTGCCAAAAAGACCGCTGGTTTCAAAGTATCTATCGAAGGCACGCGCCAACAATCTCTCCATATCATCTTCTGATAGATCGGCGCTATCAATATCCTGTCCTAGATTACGTGCTAAACTACGCCACAATCCAGCAGAACTTCTCAAGTAATCGCAGAATGGTTTACGTACTTTCTCACGTACCACTTCAAGATCTTTTCCAACGAAAGTATGAAGCATAAGTGTTACGTAACCTTCACCAGGACTGTTCCCTTGTTTGCGCCAGGCATCGCGATAAACTGCGATCTTTTCTGCTAATTCATCAATGGATTGGCCGAGTAGATGAGTCAGCAGGTTGGCGCCAACTTCACCAGCTAGTTGGAATGTCTCTATATTACCAGCACTAGTGATCCAAATTGGTAGCCTAGATTGAATTGGACGTGGAAAGATCTCTACATTCAGATCATTTCCCATTCCACTTTTAACTGTCACCGCTTCTCCTTGCCAGAGCTTACGTACAGTCTCTATGCCTTCATTCATTATCTCTTTACGACGCTGATAGTTCTCAGGGGCAAGCGCAAAATCATTAGCATGCCAACCAGAGGCAAAAGAGATACCAACTCTACCATTCGATAGGTTGTCTACCACGGACCACTCTTCCGCAATACGAATTGGATTATGTAGTGGCAGCACCACACTACCAGCTCTAATCTGAATATTTTCTGTCACTGCTGCTACCGCAGCGCTTGTCACGGCTGGATTAGGATAGAGTCCACCAAAAGCATGGAAATGGCGCTCAGGTGTCCATACTGCTGAGAAACCATTTTGATCAGCGAATTTTGCGCCTTCGATCAATAGCCTATACTTATTTTTACTATTCTTATCATCATCACTGGCAAAGTAGAATAGACTAAAATCTAGTTTCCTTGCTGCTGTGTTTTCCACAGGCTCAATTACATAAGCATTAGTCTCTGGTTCTGCTTGTATAACTACTTTAAAACCTCTTGTCAGTGTCCATAACAACTCTAATATGGAGATGTCGAATGCGACATTTGTTACTGCTAACCATACACCTGGCGTTTTATAACCCAGGCACTTATCCATTCCAATTATGAAATTGGCGACATTGCCATGGCAGATCATCACACCTTTAGGTACGCCTGTTGATCCAGAGGTATAGATCACATAAGCCAAGTTATCTACATCAACAATATTGCTGAGATTTTCATCACTCTCTAGGTTTATATTCTGCCAATCTGTGTCTAGACAAATTACCCTGTTACCTTCTGGCAGTGAATCTAGTAACTCATTTTGTGTCAATAACAGGTGTGGTTTGGCATCATTGAGTAATAAGGTCAAACGATGTTTTGGATTAGCAGTATCAAAAGGTAGATAAGCTCCGCCTGCTTTAAGTACAGCAATGATCCCTAGTAATAGATCGAGAGATCTATTCATATAGATCCCTACCAGGGTCTCTCGTACAACTC
>JBFLVQ010000475.1:0-7509 GCA_040758525.1 Acidobacteriota bacterium | reverse complement strand
CGGATCAGCATACGTTTAGAATCAATATCCTCGATCTGCAAAGCACAAACTTCTGAGACCCGTAATCCAGCAGCATAAGCAGTCATTAGAATGGCACGATGCTTTATGTTGGTAATTGCCCCAAAAAACTGTGCTACTTCTGCAAGACTCAACACTACGGGAAGTTTCTTCTCTTTTGGGGGAATAGGAATACGATCAAAGTCCCAATCTTTTCCTAAAGTGATCCGATAGAGAAAGCGCAATGCACAGATACTTACTGTGAGTGTAGACCCACAAACTCGCTTTTGCGCAACCAGGAATAATTGGTAAACACGAATCTCTTCAAGCCCAAGCAATGCTGGTGATTTACCAAAATGTTGGGCAAATCTGGCGATTGCATTAACATATAGTTTCTGTGTTCCGGTAGAAAAGTTACGAATCTTCATGTCCTCGATCATTCGTTGTCGTAATGGCGTCATAGGAGACTCCCTTCTATGAGAAAAATGTTGATGTTGCTATCTTCATTTTGCTCTAACAGGGAGTTCTTTCGTTTTTGATTATGTTAGATATGGATTGGGCTGATGGGTTGAGCAGCGTTATTCAAGCGATCCATCTCTACTCTCGACTACTTTTCTATAACGCTCAGCATTTACCGCGAAGCGGTTTAGTTCAAAGACTATTGTTGAAACTAGCACCAAAATATCAGACCAGCGCTCACGCGGCGATGATCCTACACAAAAGTACTTCGACCGCATAGCTAACAAGCAATCTCATCTTATCTGGCTTAACCTACTAAGAGAGATAGAGAGTGGCTTCTTTGATGCTGCTGCGAGCCTTGACCCTGATTTGCCTGATGTCGTAGATGGAAATGATGTCCAGCAAAGCTCTGTCCCTACCATTAGCGCCACGTCACCAGCGCTACCTACTTTTGCCCATTATTTCAATAAACCTATCGCCGAGGATTCTCCTATGCATACTCATTCTGATGCTGATTCTGATTCATTTGATACTCCGGCTGCCACAATGGATGCTGACTCAAACGCTACTGATGAGCAACAACAAGCTATGTTTGAACACGTCCTGCCCACTGCCCCTACTGATGCGCAGCTCTGGGCTGATGTGCCTGTTGAGCACTTTTGCGATCCAAATATGTGGCTGCATAGAGAGATAATTTACTTTTCCAGAACCTCCCCTTGTTATTTTGCGGACCCACTTATACAGCTGGTCCGCAAAAGATTTAATTTAGATCCTATGCTATATAACAAGTATCTACAGAGTTGTATCGATTACCGAAACACTATTATTACCAGTGTTGGTGACATATACTCTTGTACCAGCAGAATTGGCTGCTACCCCACGTGGCCTTCTCTTGACAAACAACTGCCCAATAAGTGTGTTGCTGGCCACATCAATTCTTGAAACATCATATCCAAACCCATTACCATTAAAGTCTGCAGTAAAAACACGCCATCCTGTAGGAGTGGCTGAGACAGCTACTCCATAAGGCGATCCACCCGCAGTACCAATGTAAGCTAGGATCGCGTTGGTGGAAGTATTTATCGCTACAACCTGATTGCTGAAGGGTATGGTTGCATAAATACTGCTTCTATCAGGTGTGGCAGCCAGGAAAAAGGGACCGCCTGTAGTAGCAATTGTGGTCAGAACAGTGTTTGTAACAGGATCGATCACGGTAATTTCTGAATTGAAGCTACCAGCATTAGCAACGTAAACACGTGGACCAATCAGGGTATCTATTGCTAGAACCCCTCTGGGTCCTTCCGTTACTGTGATAGTAGCTATCACTGAACTACTAGAAACATTAATGACCGAAACAGATGGACCAGAGAAATTAGTTACATAAGCCAGGGTTCCACTAGCATTGAATGTAACACCAATAGGCGATGGACCTACAGTAATTGTACCTACCACAGTGAGGCTAGTAGTATTGATTACTGCAACAGAATTAGAATTACTGCTCACCACATAGACGCGACTGTTATCTGGGCTGACCGCAATACCTTGGAGACCTCCTCCAGCCACTGAGATATTGGCAATGACTGTGTTTGACGATGTATTGATTACTGAAACAGTACTGCTACCCGTATTGGATACATAGGCACGTGTGCCGTTAGGACTGACAGCAACCTCTACAGGAATTGATCCTACTGGAATAGTTGTTACAACAGTATCAGCTAGGACAACACGCTGGCTTGCACTACTAAGAAGTAAGGTTAGCAAGAAAAGAACAGAGAAAAAATTTCTCAGTTTCAACATGAAAGACCTCCTTTTGTTAACACGATATGAAGTTTTGAGATGAACTCAAAGTATCGAAAACCAGATAATTTAAATGTAAGTATTATTAGCCTGATACTTTACATCTTGTAACAATGGGTATTTACTAAGTAAGCCTTTCAATAATAGAGATCAGGTTATCAGCAGAACTGGCTATCAAAGATATTCTCTCTATCCTTTAAGACTACAGATTGAATAATCTTTAGAGTTGATCTTAGTTGTTACATGGATAAATGTAGGAAGTTAGAGAAAATTACACCTAAACTCGGAATTTCTCATAAAAAATCATCAGGAGGTTTAACGAATCTATTTCAGCATCCTAAAACCATTATCGCCACTCACCAGACAACTGTAATCCTGCCCAGTAGTATGGAAACCTATATGTGCCACTCTTCCACATAGTCCGCTGCGCTTTCTGTAATGCCGCTGCTGGTCGTAGCTTCTTTTTTATCAGTCCGTGATAGAAATGTTCGATTAGTTTAGCAGTAGCACGATCATCTATATCCCATAAGCTCGCCATTACTCGTGCTGCTCCCGCATACATAAATCCTCTTGTTAACCCCACCAATCCTTCACCATCAACCTCCTTGCCTAACCCGGTGCGACAGGCACTTAATACTACCAAGTCTGCCGATAACTTGAGATTGTAGATATCTGCTAGCTGCAACATTCCATTGCGAGATTTACCATGCTCATCTACTTGAGATAAGACGATACCGGACAACTCTGGATGCTTACTATTAATCAATCCATGCGAGGCAAAATGTAAATATCGATACTGGCTAAGATCAGCGCTAGTGGCAGTAGTGAGATTAGCATCGAAGTCTAGTGCCTCTTTATATTCACCTGCATTCACCAATGATGTAATAGCCTTGGCTTCATCCCTTGAGAAGACCAATCGAGCTAAAGTACCCCTTCCATCTACATCAAACAGCGAGCGAGCCAAGCTCAACTCTTTAATTAATTCAGTTACAGGTTGAGTTGGCTGCACGTTGGAATTTGTTACTCTGTTTGGAAGCCGTTTAACACGTGTATCATCGGAACTGAAGACTGGATCTGCCAGCACGGCAACGATCTTAGTAGCAGATGGTCTTCCTGCAAGCTCACGACGTAATATCGCTAATGTAGAAGCTGATGGTTCATTGATAATTTCATGATTAAGAAACAATGGGGTAGAATTAGTTACTGATCCTTTCCCTTTTCTTGTCGATGTGTTTGTTGGTAATAGTAGAGCAGCAAACGGAATGTAATGTAATACCCCATCACTAACTATCAACAGCCGTTTTTTGCCTAACTGTTTAGCTACTGGTTCAAGTATTATCTGACTCAGTTTTGTTATTGCTTCCAAATCAGTAATCTTGTCATTAGTTGATACATTATCAACAGTAGAGAGTAGTTGATAAACAGTCTTAGCTAAAGCTTCAATCTCATCTCGCTTGGGAAGTTTATAGCTTGATATTGAGTTTGTTGTTACTGCCCACAGATAGCTGCTCTCTTTACCCAATGCATATTCTAGAAGTAGCGTATCCTGGTCCAGCACCTGTTCTTGAATCTCTTTCAAGCTCAAAGATTGTGGTTGTGTGAGGATAGCATAACGAGGGCTATTTCGCCTTATCTCTTTTTGTACCTGTTGAAGTTCTTCTATAAACTTATCAACCTCTTTTTCTAGCACTGCTATCTCAGTTTCTTTTCCTTTGTCGTTCTTTAGTTTTACCAGTAACTCAGCTTTGTTGGTAAGCATTTGTTGTAGGTTTCTCTCTCTCAAGAAGCTGTACATCTATTCCTTGATGAATGCCTACACGAGACTCTGCCAATAAGTCCAACAGACTACGAGCACGAGCACGTTCAGTTGCCTCAAGCGCCAAGATATTATAGCCTGCAGATGGATTCTTCTGATGTAACTGCATAAGTAGATCAATATAAAACTCATACCATCTTTGCATATATTGGAAATGATTAGCACGTGATTCCCAACCGATACGCTTAGTCCCCATGTATTCAAGTAGCTTAATGGCTTCTTCCATTTTAGCCAAAGCTTCAACTAGATTGCCCTGCGCGTGTTCAACCCGTGCTAAGTTATATATAATGTGCAATTCTGTTGTCTTAAGAGATTTGCTACCAATAGCTCTCGCGAGTTGTAATTCTTGATTATAATAATCCAGCGCTTTCTGCTTTTCCCCTAATGAACTATAAACTAAACCAATAAAGTCAAGTGTATGTACTTCTCCATGACGGTCACCAATAGCCCTGCGGATTAGTAGTGCTTTATTGAAGCAATCCAGCGCTTTCTGCTTTTCTCCTAGTGAATAATAAACTGAACCTATAGATTTAAGTGCATCTGCTTCTAAATAACTGTCACCAATAGCTCTGCTGATTAGCAGTGCTTTATCGTAGTAATCCAATGCTTTCTGTTTTTCTCCTAATACAAAATTTATTAAACCAATATCGTTAAGTGTATCTGCTTCTTTACTACGTTCACCAATAGCTCTGAAGATTAACAGTGCTTTATCGTAGTAATCCAACTGTTTCTGGTATTCTCTAATAAATCATAAATCTGACCAATTTCTTTAAGTGTATCTGCTTCTTTACTATGGTTACCAATGGCTGTGAAGATCGATAGTGCTTTATAATAGTAATCTAATGATTTCAGCTTTAATCCTAACGAATCATAAACTCCACCAATTTCTTTAAGTGTGTTTGCCTCTCCCTTATGGTCACCAATAACCTGAAAAAGTAACAATGCCTGCTCAAACTTCTCAGCCGCTTTTAACCATGACTCATAACTTTCACGTGCGTGTAGTGCTACTCCTTCAGCAAATGCACGCCTAGCAGCAATACGATCTTTATCTTGTGTTATGGCAGTACGTAACTCTGCAATTTCAATCTCATATTGTCCAACAGTGGCAGTTTTTTCCAATGAACTTACCTCAAGGCGGTAAGGGCCGATTACTTCTGTGATAAACAATACTGGTTCCGGGCCTTGTGTACCATTTGGGCTATCTACTTCCATAAGTTGCTTGCCATCCACACCAACAAGTGTAGCCACTACATCAATCCCCTTCTGCTCCACTACTACATTGATAAACTGGCTCGCTGTGAGTCTAACCTTATAAGAATGAACCTCACTACCAGCCAACTCTCGTTCAATAGGCTTACCTTGCTCTAGCACTACCGATTCCGTGCTCGAATATGCTCTCTCTTGTACTGAAGGTGAGCTTTGGTCTGCTTTTGTTACCATTGATATGAACATTACTAGTAAACTTAACAATACAAATGAAACTATCCACACTCGTCGATAGATTAACAACATAGGCTTTTGCTCCTTGATTACTATCAGCAATATCTATCTACTATAATGGCAAGCTTATAGTGCTAAAATGCAGTGTTGAGTCCAGTAATTGAAATAACAGACTAACTTATTATTGCTGGAACAGAATGGCTTTTGATTATACCTATTAGGATATATGGTCAATGATAATACAAAAGGGTAGTTTTTGCATTTCGTATTATTGCGCTAGTAGTTATTGATAGTATTTATTAGAGCAACCAAGCCAGCTCACCTTATACCCCTAGCAACTCATCCCTATTAGCTGAAAGGTTAGGTAGACCTACGACTAAACGGATAGATGCAATGGTTATGTCGATTGATAAGCTCAATGGTACGCTACAGGCTGGACTGCAGGTCCTCACTGATCAGATTGGTGCTTTGCAAGATAATCTATTGAAGGTGTCTCGTCAGCAAGATTCTATGGAAAGATCATTGAATGCTTTTATTATGAGAGCTGAATCTTTCTTCTCACAATTCCCTGCCAGTGCTGCTTAAGCAGACTCTTTTGCTAAAGCTCTGGAAGTGATCTCACAATTCGCTCAAACCAATCAGTTGAATAGTCATCACTTTGCTTTTACCGTTCACAACAACCTACCATCGCCCAACATCACACTGCAGCCGACGCAACAGTAATTTTCATTCTGTCTCATGCACGAGGAACTTTAAATAGTTCAGAGTTCCAGCCGGGCCATTGCCGTCCTCGATTAACCTATCCCGAAGCTTATCAGACCGTTCCAGAGCACGACCCACATTAATAATAAATCCAGGCCTCTTATCGTCACTCATCTCCAACACAGAACGGTCGTTCCCATATCGATCGAATTCGTTCCCGAAATAGATCATGTTCCTTGGTTGCCGCCTACTATGAGAAGTGAAAAATTGAATTGCGGTTTGTTTGTTGACACCCTTAATTTGTACATCAATCGTTGTACGCCCACCAAGCAAAACCGAGAATTGATTACCTGTTTGCACTTCAAGTTTTCTAGCAATAATATTTCTGAACGCTTCCCGCTTGTCGGGGTCGCTGAATGGTTTTAGCGCGACCTGGCAAACTACAGGGCCACCTCGTTTCTCAGCTTCTGGTTTTGATAACTCGCTATACTCTTTTCTATGCATCAATTTTTGATGAATCAAGTTAATTAAAATTGCTAGCCGAAGGCAATATCAAGTTATTTCATCGAAGCTGTGGCTGCTTTCACCTCGCTGAGAGCTTTTATTGCCTCTACCATCTCTTTTACCATATCTTTGACATGCTCACTGTCTTTTCCATGACGCTCTTCATACCAATATATCACTTGCATATAATGGAAAATTGCTTCGACATATTCGCCTTGTGCCTGATAGTTTCTGGCTGCGATTAGTAGTTGATGTGTAACTGTTAAACAATATTCTTGTTGCTCTGTGATACTATTTTCCTCGCTATTATCCTTTGCTGCAATTATTTCAGTATTAGTTTCGCCTTCTACTGCAATACTATTGCGGCGTGACCGCCTCACTCTATGATTGAAATAGTTAGTTAGTCCATTGCTTTCCATGCCGCTTACCAACCTCCGCTCAATTTGCCAAACACAGGAATATATGCAAACCTTATACCTTGAGAAAGCTGCTTTAGGAAGTGGTGCCTACAATAAATTAGGGATAAGCCCTAATCTCCGTTTCACCTGCGCCCTTTGTTTGTTGTCTACCATTTACAGCCATACTGATCTATAATGCCCTCGGCTTACCATACAAAGAGGGTGCAAGATGCAAGAGTTTAAATCCTTAATGACCTCAGTCGATAGCAACAAGATAACCCCACTGCAATTTGTCCAAGCACTGTCTAATCGCAGCCATGTTATAGAATGGCCTGATGTGGTAGCTGCTTATCGTCATTACTATCAAGCTGGTGGACAGCTTTCACCTAAACAATG
>JBFLVQ010000474.1:0-7529 GCA_040758525.1 Acidobacteriota bacterium | reverse complement strand
AGAAATAATATTATCTTTCTCCCTCCAGGAAAAAGAAGCTTGACGCTACCTTTTAATGAAAAGGAAGAGATATATAGTTCAGTCTTTAACCAAACTACTAATAAACTTTATATTCTAACTACTTTCAAACTGATTGTTATCGATGTTGATAGTTTATGTTTTGAAATAATCAGAGAGTTGCCTTCCCAAGAAGATTACCCTCAATATGAAACACTTTTTGTAAAGGAGAATTTAGTTATTGTTTATCGTTACGGTATTATAGGTTGGTACAATAATGAAAATTTTGAACTTACCAACAATCTTTATTCTCACATAAGTTTATTTGCTAATAATGACATTGTAGCTATTGATCAGTGCAATAAACTCATTCATATATTTAGACTTGGTTACGGTATAATAGCAGAAAACTATTCACCTAGTTCGATTTATTACATAGGAAGAGTAAAAAATGATGTTGTGATAATTTGGGATGAGAATGGGAAATTGTGGGGAGGAAGAGTTTCCTCTAATTCTGGCAAAATAGAAACCCTGATCTGTTTTGATAACTATAGAGGAGATGTATTTGTTCCCATAAACCAAACAGGACAACTAGCCATTGGTTTACTAGATGGCAATCTACTAATATGGCAGGTCGGAAATAACTCCTATCAACATATTGAAGTACCTGATTCATATAGGATAGTGGAACTATTTTGGCCTGAGAAGGAAAATAAGCTGATAATAGGGTGCCGTGATGGTGATATAAAAATTTGCCATTTGTAAAATGCTAGGCAATCTGTCGCTTCTACTGAAAGCATTGAGAGTGCGTGGAATAAAATGACCGATATAATCAAGTTGTTTTTGATTTCTGGATGTCTTGGAAAGTTGAGCTTGGGAATGCCTACTAATCTAATCGGGGAGATTATAGGAAAACCAGCAGAGGGAGAACTAAGTGCAACAAGAAGAAGAAAAATCTGGGAAATAGGCAATCTCCAACTCAGCTTTTTTAAAGGTAAGCTCGACATTATCTCTCTCTTTTGGAGAGAAGGAGAATCACGCCTGCCAACTCAGATCGTCGAAAGTGGGTTGGCCAAAGTTGAGTCTACCAAATACAATAAATTTGTAGACATCCTTTTAGAAAGTGGCATTCAGTTTGAACCTGATCTTTCAGAAAGCGATCAAAGCATGATTTGTATAAAGCTGAGATCAGGTGTCAGAGTCTATTTTGAGTTACAAGAACTCTATTCAATGGTAATAATGTGAAAAAGGAGTTACTGGCGCGGTAGTGCGGGCAACGGATGCGCTAGGCGACCTAGTTACTGACCTACAAGAACCGATAACACTACTAAACCAACCAGGCAATATGCCTATGGGCCAAGCGGGTTGTTAGCAATAGTTGATACTGAATGTATACAGCTAGGCAAACGAGTACACGCGCCTTACAATACTTTACCCAAGCCCGTTTTCTCGATGAATATCGGGAAAGCTATCAGAGATTAAGTAGGAGGGAACCAGTACAAGCAACCACAACACCTCATTCTATAACTTTGAGCAAAGCTTAATCTTTCAAGCACTTTTATGTAATACTAACTCAAAAGTAACAAGCAATAAGAGAGAATCTAAGAATGGATTCGCCCGTGACAAATTTGGAAGATCTGGTGCGTGCTGTAGCATCAGTGAGTCCACAACTAGCCGATGCTTGGGAGACAACTGCGATCATCGAATCGCTTGGCTATACGGATGGGCGGATCGCAGACGAACTGGGTTTTGCTAATGCGCTTGCGCTGGGTCAATATATCTACAAGCGGCTCAGTGCTGAAGTTCCAACTACACCTACATCTCTACCAGTACCACTGCGATGGGAGCAGCGTATGCTTGCCGAATTACGCTGCTTTATTGAGCAATTTTCCCGCAGTTTTATTTATGCACTACCCTGGATTGCAACATTTCTATTCGAATATGCACAACCACAACACACTACATTAGTACTACCACCAGAATTAGCAGCCCCGCTCAGCCTGGCAGTAATGGCTAGCCTAATCACTAGTGGCGGATTTATACAGGTGATTGCACGTCGTGGCCTCTTCTATATTAATCTAGGTGAAGAGGCATTATCGCGCCGAGTCTGTGCCCAATTTCTACGCCTGGGATTGGCAACAACAATTTTGATAGGGTTTATAGGGCTATTATTTGGTTTCTATCGTGCGCTCTTTGCTGATGAGCACCTGATTGCGGCAGCCATCTATTATCTAATACTCAGCCTACTCTGGATGATCTGTGCAGTACTCTCAATACAGAAACATGCTTGGCGTATTCCTGTTGTATTTCTCAGTGGAGGAGTCGGTTTTATAATACTACGAGCGGGATTGGACCTGAGCGCACTCATGGCACAACTAGGCGCAGCGCTACTCACACTTGCACTGGCAATACTATTAGCAATACTAGGATTTCGAACGGTCCCGCGAGGTAATAGGGCTCTTTCTGATGATATGGAGATGCCACGTCTGCCAGCGCTATTTTATTCGCTTATTCCCTACTTTGTCTATGGTACTGCCTATTTCAGTTTTCTTTTTGCTGATCGACTGATGGCTGGTGTTGCGGTAAATCCGGTCACTGGACTCAGTTTCGCAGTGGATGCACAATACAAACGTGGAATGGATTTGGCACTGCTTAACTTCTTGCTGATCGCAGCAATTGCTGAATATTTAAACTACCAGTTTATGCACTACTGGTACAACAGAGCAACACATACAATCACGGCTGATACTACCACGCTAGCCCGCCAGTTGCGTCATCGCTACTTTCTCTTTGTGATGATAATTATCATACTATTCACACTCTGTGCAGTTGTACTAGCCTATCAACTGGGAGTGTGGCAACAAACGATCGCAAATGCAGCCGCGCGCACAGCACTAATCGGCAGTCTAGGTTACTTAATGCTAAGCGTAGGCCTTTTCAATGCAATGGTACTCTTTAGCCTATCGCGACCTATTCCTACACTGGTAGCCTTGTTACCTGCATTAATGCTTAATCTTATGGTTGGTTACAGCCTCAGTCATATGTTCGGTGTACATAATGCCGCGGTCGGGCTGGCACTGGGCGCTGCCGTCTTTGTACTACTCTCTGGTCGTAGTGTGTTACAAGCGCTACAACGGCCTGATTACGCCTACTACGCAGCCTGAGGTGAGATGATGGCGACATTACGATTACTCGATCTATTCAATGCCATCTGGCTTGGACTGCTGTTTGTAATGATCTTTCTCTGGCTGCCAAGTCGTATATTGACAACACGATCAGAAGAACATTCTTCCATAGATCTATTAGTAAGTGGGTTTGCACGCATAGCGCTGATCACATTACTAGGCGTGACAGCACTAGCATCATTACATCTCTTCAACTGGTTTACATTGATACTGCTTTATAGCAGTTGGCCACTCTGCTACTGGCTACAACGCCATCGTGGACGTTTACAAGAAGTATTGAAAACCCACCTGCAGCAACTGATCTTTCATATTGCCGATACAATTGAGCGATTCTCTTTACGCCAATGGATATATGTAAGAGTACATACACGTTGGCGTGATGGTATGCAATGGTTAGCTGCCTATCTACGTCAATCTAATATTACTACCCCGACTGGTATGTTGGCTGCCCTTGCCCTCACGATCATCTTCAGCCTACTATTGATAATACGTTTTGAAGAACCACTACAACAGTTGCGTCTAGGCCATCCAGATAGTTACCAACTACTGTTGGAAACCCGACAACTGCTAAGCAGTGATCGTCCCCCTGGTCAACCTTCACTGTTTTCCACAATCGCGGCAGCATTAGTACTGATCGGCTCGATCGAACCTATGCAGGTAATACGTTTTCTTGCCCCACTGTTAGGCTGTCTGCTTGTGCTCGGTGTTGGTTATTGTGTACGCGCGTTAACTGAGAATGGCGCTGCCGCATTAATAGCCATCTATAGTTTAGGGGCCTACCTGTTTATACTACCACCACCGATACTAACAGCACAACCACAACAGTGGGAATTGACCTGGGCAGTACTTAGTGAGAGCCTGCACGAATCATTATTACGACAATGGTCAGGTGGTAATTGGGAGTTGGGTGTACTGTTTCTGCTATTTGCCCTAGCGCGTATGGCTCGTGCACGCAAGGCACACTTTGATATTGCTTGTTGTTTAATTATTGTGTTGTTGACGGCCCCTGTATTACTTGTTGTTGCACTAGCAGCTAAACTTACCCTCATACTAAAGCGTGAATTGGCATTAGCAGTAACAAGCATTGTATGGCTAGGGCTTGCCTTGCTTACTATTGTCTCAGAACTTCCTACAATACTGGAAAAACATGGTCAGATATTGTTGCTTACACTGCCTGCAGCATTGGCGCTACTGTGCGGTCTTCTCTTCAATTTAGCATCGCTCTTCTTGCATAAAATATCGAAGGATTTTGCCATTCGTGTTGAAGCAATACTCTTTATCCTCTTTTTTGCTGTCTCAATCAATCTTATTTCGCCACCTGGAACAACAGGCCGTTACCTTGAACACGACATTGTTGCACGTAAGACCTTGGAGATTGCCACACGGTTTCCACGTAAACAATGGATGATTGCTGCACCTGTAGAGCAGTTTGCAGAGAGTTATGGAACAGGCTGGCACAAAGATCTTGCTCAGTTTGTCGATGAGTTTTCTGGTCGTGCTGGTCAGGCCGATTTTCGTTTTCCTTTCTCAGTTAAACATCTCTTTGTATTTGTCGAGAAGCAGCCCTTTGCAGCATTTGTTAATGAGCCACAGTCAGTTCCCTTCTCAGTACTTGCCGATGCTACCTATCGCCATTATCGTTCCCCGGCTGGACGTGCCAGTCTTGAATTTGCTGTGCTTGAACTTTGTGAAGCCTACCGCCGTAGCCACACTGACACTACTATTTACTATGAGGATGAATTATTGAGAATCTATCATTTCCCGCTCGCACAATAAGAGAACAAGCTACTCTTTTGCTAAGCAATATTGCCTTAGCTGCTATTTTTGCGATAAAAATGGAGATGCTTGAATAGCTAAGGAGTATTGATAATGTGGTATATAACCGTTGCGAGTCTATTGCTACTTTCTATCTGTACGAGTTTAAATGGTAATAATGCAATACCAAAGGAGAAACTGAGCGCTGGGTTACATGAGAAAGAATTAAAACTGGCTGATGGCCAGATCTTACGTTATTGTGTCTACATTCCTAAAACCTTATCGGACGAGAAAGTCCCATTGGTACTAGCTTTACATTATGGTGGCAAAGTAACACCATATTACAGTAGAGAATATTTAGAAAAATTGGTCATTCCCGCATTTGAACAGCTTAACGCTATTATCATTGCTCCTGATTGTCCTGGTTCAAGTTGGAGAGATTCACAGAGTGAACAGGCGGTATTGACTTTGCTAGATAAATCTATTAATGAGCTGCCCATTAATCAAGCACGTGTAGTGGTGACTGGATATAGTATGGGTGGGATTGGTAGCTGGTTTATCGCTTCTCGCCATCCAAAACGGTTTTGTGCGGCAATACCAGTCTCAGCCCGACCCGTTGATGAACCTGATGGTAGTGTTCCGTTTTATGTAATACACAGTCCTCAAGATGAGCTTTTTGACTTAAAGTTAACAGAACAAGCAGTCAATAAGCTTAAAGAAAAAGGTGGTCAAGTAGAATTACAGGTTGTTGCAGGAATCTCTCATTACGAGACCAAACGTTTTGTTCCTGCCTTAAGTAAAACCGTTGATTGGTTAAATAAGCTTTGGGCCAATAAGTAGTATTTAATCGATGGACGCGAATCTAGGAGTAGTATGCTATTACGAGCCATTATTATTATCTCTCTTTTCACATTGTTAACATCATGTAGTAGAGAAAATCCTTATCCTGTAGTGGCAGAAAATACTGCCAATGAAAAGCCTATGGCAAATGAAAACAGCTCATCAACAAAGCTAAAAAGAGCTGAATTTATAAAACTTATGCAGACAGTTGCGGATGGTTGGAATGAAGGTAATGCTAAAAAGGCATCAGACTGTTATAGAGAAGATGCTACTTACACAGAGCCACCAGATAAACAGGTTTATATAGGTAGAAAGGCTCTCTATGAGTTTTTTGGTGGTGATAGTAAGCCACAACCACCAATGAAAATGGCCTGGCATAATCTCGCTTTTAATGAAGAAGAACAGGTTGGATTTGGTGAATATACATTTCAAATGAACAATAGGTATCATGGAATTGTCGTAGTAAAGATAAAGAATGGCCTGATCAATAATTGGCGAGAATACCAATATAAATCGGATCAGGAATGGGATGAGTTCATCAAAAACAACAGATTCTAATAAGCACAGGAAAGAAAAAACCAGTTGAACAGATCTGCTCAACTGGCAAAGCATTAGAATATTGTCTATGAGGAAATTCATTCAGTCTATAGCTAAGGCCCGTTATAGTATTAACAATTTGCTGTAACAATCTCTTTAAGTTGCTGTAAAAAATTTGTAACGCATTCAACTAAAATAAAAGGCCACTATAGCAGTGGCCAAAAGATAAATAGGGGACTACCTTAACCATCATCTCAGTCAAAGATACCACACCCAGCCATACGCACTCAGATTGGCTGCCCGTTTTTGTTTACCGCAATACCAGCGGTGCTGAGATCTGTGTGGTATTACTTAGCTCGCTGTTTAGCAAGCTAATAATTAATAGCAGCGCGATGTAATAGCACTATTAAGATTCTGTAAAATATCTGTAACTAAGAGCCGCCAAAAAGTGCCACTTATTACCAAAGGGCGGCAAGGATAAGCGTTTTGACACCGAGGGCAAGTACCTTAAATTGATCTGCTACTTCTTTGGAGATAGTCTGCTTAGAAAATAGGATTACGGCGTAAAGTTCTCCTTGTGGTAGTATCCCGCCAAATCCTACGACAGATTTGATTCCATAGGGAATAACAAAACCCTCTTGCGCAGGGACATATTTACTACCTACCGCCTCTTCAACATGAAAAACATTGTAGGTCTTTTCTGCCATATCCCGTATCAAGTTTGGATTCGGTCTGAGCACCTCACTAATTGTTAAGCCAAACTGCTTAACCAGTTGCGCAATCATTGGAAGTTGGGTAACTACCTTTTCGCTCGGCAGAGGGATAGCTTTATGTCCAGCAGAACGCCTGGGAGAATTCCATTCTATCCGCTCTCCTGTAGTTGCTAGTAGGGTTAAACACTTTAGATCGGGTGTGGCAGGCTCACTACCTAACATTACCTGAGCAAAGTCGCGAAATTCACTATCTAACTTTTCGTAAGAGCAAGTCTTGTATAAACGTGATAGGGCAATGGCATGCTCTCCGGTCTGATCATCACCAAAGAGATTATAAAAGTATTGTACTATTCTAACTGCCAGCTCTTCTAAACTCTTTGCACCATCGCCAAGCTCTCGTAACATCTGTCGGCACTTTACTACATCAGCTACGGTCAAGTTGGTTAAGTTATACATGCCTACCTCTTTCGTATATCTGGTTTCAGGCTATATCTGATAATCT
>JBFLVQ010000473.1:0-7550 GCA_040758525.1 Acidobacteriota bacterium | reverse complement strand
AAATATAAGAGTTATGTCAGAGGTCATTAATCAGGCGCTTTGGGCGCCGCGTATGGGCGCTTCACTGTTGGCGATCTTCGGTTTAATTGCATTGATCCTTGCTATGGTGGGAATCTATGGTGTGCTCGCTTATTCTGTAAGTCAGCGCACACATGAAATCGGTATACGAATGGCACTCGGTGCACAGCAACAAGATGTCGTTAAAATGGTCTTGAAACATGGACTACAGTTAATATTGATCGGTGTTGGTATTGGCTTAGCCATAGGTATTATCTTTACACGTCTGATAACGAGTCTGCTTTATGGGATTAGTGCTATCGATCCAGTCACTTTTTTAGGTACACCGGTACTGCTTGCCATTGTGGCATTAGTGGCAAGCTATATTCCTGCACGACGAGCAGCCAGAGTTGATCCAATGATCGCATTACGCCATGACTAATGAGACTAGTATAAGGTCAGGGTAACTGCATCCATTGTGCCAGGGGGTAATTTATGAAGTTTAATATAAAAGTAAAGTTGTTCAGTGGTTTTCTGCTCCTGCTCATTGTCGGATCGCTTATCTCGCTATTAACTTTGACGCTTCTTACTAGCGCCTACAATATCCTAGAAGATGCGCTTATTATTAATAGTGCAGTAGAAACGAGGGCTGTTGCTGCCAAACATGTGTTATTAGTTACTGCCAACCAGGTTAATAACCAGATCCTTAATGGTGTTGATACCAGTTTAGGAGAAAAGCGTAACCCTATTCAACAGGAGTTTTTTGCCAATATTGCAGAGATTAAGCGTATTGCTAAAGAGGGAGAGATCTCTGGACTTATTGATCAAGCAGAAGAGGTACAACGCAAAACCCTTTTACGTATAGAGAATGAGATAGTAACCGCACTACGTAGCAACAAACCTGATACGGCACTGCCACTATTCAATCAACAATATTTGCCTGCGTTACATCAACAGGAGAAGCTCTTCGATAAAATTATTATTATCTCTGCTGCACAGAAAGATGAGTTATTAGTTGCATCCCGTAAGCAAAGCAGTAATGTACGTACACTAACTTGGCTGTGTATATGTGGCTTCTTTGCCGGTGGCTTGACAATATCCTATCTGCTTGCCAAGAGTCTGGCACTGCCAATTATACGATTGGCCGAACATCTTAAACGTGCCGCCAAAGGTGATCTGGTAGATAATTACCGCTATGATGTGCGAGTCGATGAAATTGGTGAATTGAGCCGTTCACTAAACAGCTTCTATGATTACATTAGAGAAATGGCAGTAGTCGCAAGTAAGATCGCGAGAGGTAATCTCACCGTACAAGTAAAACCTCGCTCCGCCGTTGATGGCTTTGGCAACGCTTTCAATATAATGATTGCTAATTTGCAACACTCTATTGCCGACCTACGCAATACCTCTGATCAACTAGCGAGAACTAGTAGTGAATTGGCAGCCGCCTCAGTGCAGGCTTCTAAGCTTAATGAAATGGCCTCTTGTTCTACAGAAGAGACAACTGCAGCTATGCATCAGATGAGCGCTAGTATACAGAATGTTGTTAATAGCACACATTCCCAACAGGCGTTTGTGACGGAAACAAGTACACGTATTGGCCAGATGATCAATTCTATCCAGCATGTTGCCAGTATGGCCAAGAAGATGTTAACCATTGCAGAAAAATCGAGTCAAGAAGCTAGTTCTGGAGTAGTGGCAATGGGGAAGAATATTGATGGTATCTCGAAGATTAATGATAGTATACGCCATACTGCCGATACCATAGAGGCATTAGAGGTGCGCACTGCCAATATTGGTAAGATAGTTGATGTAATTGCCTATGTAGCCGATCAGACTAACCTACTCTCACTCAATGCGGCGATTGAGGCAGCACGTGCTGGTGAGCATGGGCTCGGTTTTGCAGTAGTAGCTGAAGAGGTACGCAAGCTGGCAGAACGTAGTGCCAAGAGTACTAAAGAGATCGACGAGATCATCAAAGGTATACGCAAAGAGGTAGGACAAGTCGCTAAAGAGATGACAGCTAGCCAAGATATTGTTAGTCAAGTCACTTTACAAGCTGAAGAGGTTACCACAGCATTGAAGAGGGTTGAGCAGAGTGTCTTTGAAGTCTGCCGTTATTCTCAAGAGATTGGTGTGGTTACCTCACAACAGAACGCAGAATCTGATCATATGCGTCAGGCAACAGTAAAGCTTAATGAATTAGCGCAAGAGATATGGGCGGCGGCTGAGGAACAAGCTTCTGGAGCAGGTCAGGTTGTCCATTCCGTAGAGTTACTACGTGATGTTATTGATCAGAATGCACAAAGTTCTACTAAATTGGCTGCCAGCGGTGAGCAACTAGCTCACCAGAGCGAAACTCTACTGGATGTGGTAGGACGATTTCGTTTTGAAAATGAGAATGATAACAATATCACATCGATTGACCAGCTCGCTGATAATCAAATAATTGTCGCTGGTCTACCAGCTACTTCTTTGTAGCTTAGTGCTGATCTGTTTGAAGTATTCGTATAACTCACCAATTAGTGCGGTAGTAAGAACAGTAAAGATCATGCCAACGAAAAGGCCGCCCAATATTGCTAATGCCATGGCAATAAACCCATTGGCAATCCCTAGAGAGAAGTAACTGATATAGAAGATTAATGGTAAGCCAATCATAGTGCCCAACCAGCAACCAAACAGCTTGGGCAAGGGAGAAGGACTTTTATCGTTAATTAAAAGCTCTCTACGCAACAATAAAAACCTCGGTAGTAGTTGCGCACAACGTGTACAGCAATTGTTACGTGCATCAAAACAGTCAGCCTGATGGCAGACTTCACAGCGTTGTGGCAAAGACTCAGTTCTGATCTTAAGCATTATTACTCACACCATAATACGAGACCTTAAAACGATTTTTACTAACCAAATATTGTGCCATTTACTAGTCTAGTTTAATTTATTAGGCTAAAAGATTTGCCAGCTATAGCATAACAGTATTAGAGAATAATTGTCCAGATATGGGATTGAGTTGTTCAGGAGCGGACAAAAGCAAAACACCCTCCACTTAAGTTTTGATAAGTGGAGGGTATGGGGATTTAGCAGTTCACCGACGATTAACAATCGCGTCTACTCATTATTTGAGTTAGGAGCGATAGGTGGGGGCAAGATAATTATTGGCGTAGGGGTAAACACCGACACTCTATCAACACGGAAGGTAGTGATATTAGAAACGTCAGTGGTAGTGCGGAACTGTAGTCGTATTGTCTGACCTTTGTAAGCTGTCAGATCAAAGTTATAGGTATTGGGGAAAGAGAAACCCTTTAGCAGATAGTCGCCGGCATTACCCTTGTCCAGATTGCTGTAGTTTGCCAGAGTCTGTAGTAGATTTCCATTAGTGTCACGTATCTCAACAAATAGATCATCATAAGTATTGACCGTAGTGGTCTCTTGAGAAGTAACATTGAGCCAGAAAGTAAGCTTGATCGAGTTGACTGAGTTAGGCAATGAGAACTGCTGATAGGCAGCCCCGTTAGCAGAGTTAGCAGAACCTAGTGTGATATAGCCAGTGCCTGATTCTGGCAGCCCACCATTAACAAAGTAGCTAGCCTGGCCAGATAGTACCCAGGGTGACTGTACATTCTCAAAACCACCATTGGTAAGGAATTCAATGCTGCCCACGCCACATAATCCCCAAGCGCGTGCTACAGTATTGTACTCTTTGCTACCAATCTTGTAGAGTTGTGCCGCAGCATCGAGTGTCTTGGCACGGGCGGTAGAGAAAGTTGCATCGGTAGGAAGATATTCAAGAGCCTTGAACCAGATCTTTGCTGCTGCGTCTACGCCAATACCTTGCGTTGTGTAGCCTGGATGATTAGAGTGGCTACCACCTTTGGCAACCAGATAGAAAGCCTTGTTAGCAATCCCTGAATTGGTATGTACACCACCATTGTCTAAAGTTCCTGTATAGCGCTCGCTATAGTGATCTGGATCATTGCCTAAAGGCGGATTGTCCATATAACGCAGGGCATCAGCAGGAGTGTTGGGAGTGTAGCAATCTTCACCGATCTTCCAGGTATTGCTGCTTTCACCTTTAACATAGCGCTCAACCATTGCACCAAAAACATCTGACCAAGATTCATTAAGAGCACCAGACTCATTTTCATAAGTGAGAGTATCGAAATTGGTGCTGCCCACGGTATGTTGGGTAATACCATGCATCATTTCATGTGCACAGACATCTAGCGATACCAATGGTGAGAATGACACGCCATCACCATCACCAAAGTACATCTTGCGCTCATTTTGACTCCAGAAGGCATTATTAAAGTTTGTGCTGTAATGAGCTACAGCAGCAATCAGACTATTAAGACCATCTGCGGCTGGGACTGTCAAAGGGCCACCACTACCATCTATACCGGTGTAGTTGTGAACATTCTTAAAGTAGTCATAAGTCTTTGCTAAGCCGTAGTGTACATCTACACCTGCCTTTTGATCTTGATCATCCCAGACATCGGAAAAAAGATTGGTAAAGGGAGTGCTAGTGCTGCCATTAAATGTACCTATTTTACGTGATAGATCCTGCATGTAGTAGACGCCAAAGGGTGGTGGATCTGAACTATAGTAGGTGCCGATCGACACTGTACCACTGTAGAGCGATGTGCCGCTGCCGGTATGCATATTGTTATATTTGTGGACCTTCTTACCAGTATGTGCATCAATGAAGTAGACTGGCATAGCGGTCTCCTTGCTACCATCTAAACGCTCTAACTGTACACGATAAACAAGGCGATCACGTCCCTTATAACGCATTACCCATAGGTCGGTCTGGGGCTCTGCAGTCAAACAGGTATCACAACCATATGCTCTGATCGCTCTTTCTGCTGCTTCACTTTCATTTAATACTGGCTCTACATTGACCTGTAAGTTAGCCTCTAACGAGTCTGTGATCGAGAAGAGTGAACCATCTGGATTAAGATGTATGATTGCTTCGCCACCCCATACTGGCACACCATTCAACAACTGTTGTACGCGAGTATGAGCAAACGACATTTCATCAATTCGTACTCTCTGTACCTGTAGATCATCGGCACTGCGTATACCATAGTGAGCCATCTGTGGCAACAGATAGTCCATACTGATCGATTTAGCCAGCTCTACCTCCTCTTTTGATCCATCAACAAATATCCTATTTTTTGCCGTTGCTGCGGCGGGCTTTTCCGCGCTGTCCTGGGCTGCGGAAGGTTTTACATGCATTGCACTGACAAGCAAGATTACTGTCAATAGCATTGACATAAAGTGTGTTGCTCTCATCACCCTGCATCTATTTCTTCTAACCATTTATATCTCTCCTAATTAAAACTTATTTTGGCATTGCTTCATATATCGCTTAATGGTGATAGACAGAGGAGAGAGAGAAATGTTTAGTCAAAAGGAAAAATTGATTTGTAGTATTTTTATGTACCCTCGGTGGTAAATTTCTCGCTTTGGCAATATAATTGCTACTCAATGGCACAACAAGACAAATCTATAGAAGATATAATTAACGAACTACAGCAAGATCTCAATCGCGAGCTGAATGCACGTCTGCTTTTCGAACGCTACTATAGGATGGTAAACAATTTTTTCCGTCGGCAAGGAATACCGCTAGAAGATTGCTCCGATCTAACCCAAAAGGTATTTTTCAACGTCTATAAAGGTGTAAAGAATTTTCGTCAAGAGTCGAAGTTTGAGACCTGGCTGTTCAAGATCGCAACCAACATCTTCATTTCTGAGTGGAAGCGCGGGCAAGCCAATAGGCTGGATGAGGGATATTTAGTTCCCATCTCGCCAACCGAGCCGGATGACTCAGGAGACAACCATCCTGGTGTTCAGCCCAAGGATCCGCGACCAAATCCAGCAGAAGTGCTGCTCAATAAGGAAAAGATTGAGAAGTTGCGAGAAGCTTTACAGCAACTGCCTGAGCAGATGCGTTACTGTGCACAGCTACGTTGGGGAAGGGATCTCTCCTACGAGCAGATTGCTGATATAATGCGGATATCGATAAATACTGTAAAAGCCCATCTGCACCAGGCACGTAGAATCTTAAAAGAGAAGCTAGGGGTATATCTTGATGAAGCTGAGGTTTAGAATTAGGCGGGTGAAATTATGAAAGATAGTAAGGAGCTTCGTCGTTATATGAAAGCAATTGGCACAATGTCACAAGACGGTCAAAATCACCATCTCAGTGAAGAGGAATTGATCGATTACCGACAGGGTCGTTGTGCCATCGCGGAACAAAAATCTATTCAGTTACACCTAGTTGAGTGTGATGCTTGTGTAGCAACATACAAAAGTGTCTGTGATTTTTTCGACCCTTCTCAGCAGGATGAGCAGCCGATAAGTGATATAGAATTGCACAAGGCTTGGAAAGATCTATTGCCAAAGGTAGAGGCACAAGTCTGGTCACCAGTCAGCACTGCTAAACCTGCACAAGTAGAGCAGCAATTTTTTACACGTAAGCTTATTCTGCAAGCTGCTGCACTAATCATTGCTTTTCTCCTACCTGGTTTGTGGGCATTTTCTCAGTGGCAGGCACGTAGGCAATCTGAGCAGAGATGGCAGGCTGAACAAGAGAGATTGACACAGCGACTTGTTCAGATAGAACAAGAAAATCGTCATCTACAGGAACGTATAAATACAGGACAACAGTCAGATTCACTAGCGGCTGAGTTAAAAAAGCTTACTCAAGAGAATCATCAACTACAAGAACAGGCAACTGCCATTAAGCAGAACTATGAGACAGAATTGGCTCAGCTACGGCAACCACAGATAAATATACCAATATTTGATCTGCTACCGCAGGATGCTGCCGTACGATCCAATGGTGAGGAGGATCTTAAACAGATCGAGTTGTCACCATCAAATAGGGGTTTTATGCTAATCCTCAATGGCAGTGGATTACCAAAATATCCCCAATATAATGCTGAAATAGTCGATAGCAAGGGACAAAGGGCTTGGCAGACAACCGGTCTACAACAACAAGAGGATAATAATTTCTATATCAAGCTGGATCGTACATTTTTGGCCTCAGGTAAATACCAGATTAAACTCTATGGAGGCGGTAAAGCAATCGCCAGCTACCTTATCAATATTAAGAGTCAATAAGCTAGTATCTACCTACTAAAATAAAAGCTGCCCAATAGTAGGGGTGGGCAAAATCGCCTTCAGTAATAAGCTCCAATTGAGCCTGGCGCAATGCTTCGGCTTTATTGAGCTTTTCGTTTTTTAGATTACGATAGAGTTTTACCATCAGCTTGGCGGTAGATTGATCCTGAACCTTCCATAGGCTAGTGGCTACTGATGTTGCTCCCGCATAAAAGAAGGCGCGTGTCATACCAATCAAGCCCTCGCCATTTATCTCTCTACCTAGCCCTGTTTCACAAGCGGAAAGCACCACTAACTCAGTATTCAATTTTAGATTAAAAATTTCATGTACCTGGAGCAAGCCATCCTCATTATTGCTAGCCTGGGATAGACTCAATACTAGAGCAGAGAACTGTGGTTTCTCTTCATTCAATATGCCATGGACAGCAAAA
>JBFLVQ010000472.1:0-7550 GCA_040758525.1 Acidobacteriota bacterium | reverse complement strand
CCACACCTATAGCAACAGTTATTAGTACTATCAAAAAAATCAGATTGATGACAGATCTCACATCGTGTAGGCAAAGATTCACGTTTTATTAAAAATCTCTTTAAATACGATGGCTTTTCACTTCTCTTACCAGTTCCTTCTAGTCGCATTTGAACTTCTCACTAATTAAGTGACATCTATTTCTAAGCCAAGAATTGTTGTACAGATCGGTAGTTCTAGACTTAATGAAACTATTAGAAGTTACGCCATTAGGGAATAAATAGGATTAGCAAGATAAGCCCTAACTGCAGCTCTGATAATCTCAGTTTTAGCCTCAAACCAACTGATACCTTTAGCAAAGTAGTGAAGTTCAATTCTCAAGAAAGCACGCAAAGCTAAATTGATGTGGTTGCGTTGAGCACGCGCAGCCCTAACCATTGCTCTCTCAATATTAGTGAACTGTTTGATGGCACGGTGATAGTTTTCAATTGCCCAGGCATAGTTAGCATACTTGATACGTTGAAGGTCATTGATATTGAGGTGATTAGTAGCCCAATACTCAATGTCACCGTCTTTGGCAACTATCTTGAATACTCTGATTAAGCCATACCCCTCTAAACGTACAATGCTGCCTTCAACTCCAATTTCCACTTCACTGATAGCTCGCAAGCCTTTACGCTCAGGGTTTAGTTTGCGATTTTCCTTCAGCCGTGTCAGCCAAATCCATTGATAGTCACAGATTAATTTCAAATTCTCTAGCGCTGCATACCAACTATTAAAAACTACGCACTGAGGCTGGAAGCCTCGTTCACGAGCCTGTTTGATCATCTGCTGAAAGTGATCATTCTTGGTGAGTTGGTCATTAGCTTTATCATATATGCGGTAATCACAAGCAATGTGTCGGTCACCATCTGTCCATAGCAAGGTGATGAGGTTTATACCTTTTACTACGCTGTGATGTTTTCCAGACCAATGCCTGGTGACTAGTGCTATTTTCTTGGCGTAAAGCTTATCTAATGTTGTGTCATCTAATACAAGGATACCTTTATTTTTCTCTACTTGTGTTTCACTTTCTTGCCATAGACTTTCAGTACCCGGTTCAAGCCGATGTAGCAATCGAGTAAAGGCATCGTGCGCTGTATTTCCTTCTGACTCTACACGGGCTGCTTCCAACCCGCTACAGACTTTCGGCGTCGCGATGAGAAAATTGATATAGTTACTTTCCTTACATTTTGCCGGACTCATGCCCCTATTTTACGCTATAATTCTTCAACTGCGTAACTTCTAAATCATTCACTTAATAGAGAGATTGGGCTAATAGTATGCTAGAAAAATTAAACGATATTGACTGGCAACGTATTTCACATGCGTATGGCCCAGCGACAGATGTGCCAGATCAATTACGCGCGCTTGCATCACTTGATAAGAAAATACGTGACGAAGCCTACCATCATCTCTATGGAAACATCTATCACCAAGGTACGCGCTGGAGTGCGAGCGCCAAGGTGGTTCCGTTTCTCTTTGAACTGCTTGCGGGAAAGCAGGTTCAGGAAAAAGATAGGATCATTCATCTGCTCATCGCTCTCGCAATAGGAGATGAAGAGGAGTACCTCCCGTTCGGTATCGACCCACAGGATTTATTTAAGGAAGCGGAAGACCTGGAAAAGCTGTCAGACTTCGAAAGATTGAACAGCTTTAATTTTGATGATTACGAAAGTCTAAGCGAGGAAGAGGCGAATATTATTGATCGATTGCCGGTGCTTTGGGCGCGCAATACCTACAATGCAGTGGCAGAACGTGCCGAAACGTTTCTCGAATTTATTAACAGCGAAAATGCTGCGATAAAAATTGCGGCGACCTATGCCGTCGCATGGTTTCCTAATATCACGGATAAGGCCTTGCACATTATTAGAGTGGTGATTGCAAGAGAAAAAGAGTCTTACCAGAAGGCCAACATCATTCTATCACTGGGAATGCTTGCACATTACCAGCGAATTGATTCAGATATACCGATGCTGATGAAGTTATTGTCCAGCACGGCACCAACAATAGAGCGAATTGCCGCGGCGATCGCGATTGCGACCATATGCAAATCGTCATCGCCGCCGGAAGTTATCGCTGCTTTAATTGAGTTCGCCGGCAACGGGTGCTTGCAGTTCGCACCAATACTGCCAGAGGCAATCCCTTTTCTTAGCTCGGGCAATCCTGACGTTCCTGATATTAGAGAGCAGAGCCGCTTGATTCCATGGAAAAACGGCGAATTAGTTAGCTATGCCAGCCTGATTTTAAGCCATTGCGGATTGAATGATGATAAGCGAATTGTCGCGGAACTCTGTGGTGCGCTCGAGTTGGCAAAGCCGCTGGCGAAATTGACAATTACCGGCGCGCTGCTCAGTTATATCTTTTATCGTATGCCAGCCAAGGGCCGCTTTGTAGAGTTAACACCGCTACAGCAACAGGCGTTAATAGCGATCGATCAATTCGGTTGCTGGAAAATTAATGGCCGTTATTTCTCAACTTATGGCAATTTGGTGACTTCTTTTGGTTTGCCCGGTCTGCCGGAAAAGTTTCATGATTATGTCAGCTCTCGTTCTTGATTCCACTTCGGCGCGAAATGCGGTGAACATCGCCAAACTGACGAACGGTTGCAGCCTTTCTAATGTTTGCATAACGGCACACCGCGCTAAACTCCATAAGTCTGTAAACGGCGCGATCAAACAATATTGGAGGAGATATGGATCATAACAAGCTTCTTGCTGCACCCAGCCATAGTGCCAAAAATGAAATAACTTTTATCGTGGATGATGTCGAGCCGGATTTCTCGCCACTTACCGTGTTACCCGCGCCAAAATTGTTAAACTTAACACTCAGTTCAACACCCTTGGCCTTAAGCCATGATGAAAGCTGCCAACTGGTGGCTGATATGTTTGATAAGATTCATGGTTCATTGCTACATCCGCTCTTGTACGCCGTTCATCTTGCTTTTAGCCAGCATCGTCCCCTGATCATCACTCCGGACGATATCTGGATGACGATTTCTCAAGGCTTTGCGCAACATATTAATAACCATGCGGAAAAATTGAGAAGTAAGTTCGTGCGTCACAAGGGCAAGATGACGCTCAAAGTGACGGCGGCACGGCTTGTGGATCTAAATGACTGGCGCGCGGCGATTGAGAAATGGATTGAAATGATCTATTCGCAAGTAGATCCGACGCTGCACCGCTTGCTGCTCTGTGATTTCAGCACTACTACAGAAGTGATCAAGACGGCCAGCCATATCGTAATGCTCGACGCTTTTCAGCGCTACTTTGATCTTCAGTTCGCTTGCATTTGTGGCATACCGAACATCACGTTGCGCGGCACGCCGGCAGATTGGCAAACGATCAGAGCGCATGCTGAGGAGTTGGCAGAATATGATCTGGAATGGTGGACATCGCGGCTTTTGTCGATCCTCGATCAGTTTGTTGAGGCGGCACAAGGCCGTCCCCTACGCCGCTTCTGGCAAGAGATCTATAAACCGGAAGAGATTTATGGCGGCGAGGTTGTCACTGGATGGATAGCTGAACTGTTTCCATATTTGAATAACCAGGTAAATCAATCTCCGGATGTGAAGAATCCGATGCTCGAGATTCCACGCGATCAGATAAAAGTAAAAGATGGTATTCGCCCGAGATCCTTTCCCATGGGTCTCTCGCAAGCGCCTTTTACGCTAATAATTGAAGAAGAGAAATACCGGCTCAAACTGGTGGGTGGGTTTATCGGCGTAACGCAGCAGGCTGACACGGGACAACTCGCCACCGAGATCGGCTGGTGCGTACAAGTGGGAGATCCGTTTGAAATGTTACTGGATCAACTTGTCGAGCAGCATAAAACTAATCCGCCGATTGACTGGTTGGTAATTGATCGGCCTCTTGAGATGCCGAAAGAGCTTATTCAATTGGCAGATCGATCTAACGGTATCGAGTTTTACCCTGATACTACGCATCCGTGGCATTTTCTCTCTCCGGAGAAATATTATTATTGCAATTTACTTGAGTATGACAGTCAACCGATTCATTTCGCCGATCTCGGTGACGGGCGTGGCCTCGCATATGATTTTATCAGTCGGGCAATCAAAGACGAATCTGGCAAGATTGTCGATTGGCATCATGAGTTATGGGTAGTGCTGGGTAGGATTGAAGAAGTGGCGCCGCGCTTTAATCAACTCTATGACGAGATTACGGGAGTGGAACTGGCTGGACCAGTTCGTGGCGAAAAAGGCTTGATTAATCCGACTGTAATCGCGAAAAGCGTAACCGAGCTTTTTGAGCGAATGGCGAATTACAATGGCGGCTATTACTTTGACGCCCCATCTTTTCAGCCGGATGATTGCTACGAAGCCCTAAAATAAAAGCCTGTGTTGGTCTCATGCACGATTCTCACAAAGGTATGTAAAATTTATGGGCGCATTCTTTACCAGTGTTCAGGTCTTGATCGGCGACCGCTCGCAAGAGAGAGCGCAAACAGAACTTATTAACACGCTAAAAGAGTTCATCTGCGCCGATGATTTTGTTGAGACGAGCAATACCGCAGAAGCCGATCGCAGCGTATTTGTCGTTACATCCATAAATAGTCGCTGGATGACAATCTTTGACGAGGTTACTGATTCATTGATCGAACTGGCAATCATTACTTCAAGAGTCGCGGGCAAAGCCGCTATTGCCATTCAGGTTTATCATAGCGATTATTGTGAATTCACGCTTTGCCGAAATGGTGAACAGATCGATGCTTTTAATAGTGATCTCGACTATTGGGGCGGCTACATTTCTAATGAGCTGCGTGAAGAATATGCAGGCAAGCCGGAACTCTGGCAAGACCTGCTCGTTGATGGCAAGACGCCTGCGGATCTACGCGCTGCCTGGGATTCCAATCCACTAATGGCAGAGGATATAGTTTATAAGATGTCGCCATTGCTGGCGCTCGACTCCTTTTTAGCCAACCACAGTTATCGCTATTTCTCGCAAGAACTGGAGAAAGCGAATGAAGAAGAGTTTAAAGATTTTCGGATTATTCGATTAATATTTCGTTCAAAGGATCGAGATAATAGAGACGCGCCTCAATATGCTCCACCAAAGCTAGCTCTATCCTCTCTTGGCCACGAATTGAAACTGAGATTGGATCAGCCTGGCAATATCAGCCTTTCGGTGAACAATCAGGGTGGACCTTTGAAAGGTATGAAGATCTATATCTGGGGAGATGCTGTTGATAAAGATCTGTTGCGGTTAGGCGATGAAGCGCAAGTGAAAATTTTTCGAGGTGTCCGACTATCATCAAATAATATTCAGGTATATCAACAGAAATGGGCAAAAGAGCGGAGGAACGATCTAGATCTCAATGTCGCGGAGATCGCCGATTTTGAATGCCCGGCGATGGCGTTTAATAAAGATGTTGATCATCTATCAAGTTTTCATATCAATGTGCCAGTTACACCATTGAAATTGGGACAAGATGAAATAAATCTGGTCGCAATGCCAGTAGAGAATCCTAAAGATGGACAACTCGGCTATCGGATTAAAATCCAAGTTGTGCCGCCACCAACTCTTACCAATAAGCCATTGAAGGCTGAGCCTGTCTATGAATATCAGCACCAGACTATTCAACGGTTAGAAACACCCAAATTTCTGCTCGCCATGGTCAGTATGAATCTCGATCGCAAAACCGCTTTTCCAATTGCCATTGCTGCAATTGCTCGCTGGCATCAAGTAGTGGTCAAATATGCCGGCAAAGAGTATCTCTGCCACTATGATGTCGGAAGAGATAAGAAGCTGAAGAAGTTGAAATTGCTTATCAAAGATATTCCCAATGGCAAAAACTGGCAGACACTTTGTGATCAAATAGAGATCTGTGAAGCTTTTGATGGCGTGTCACCGGAAACCGCTAATTATAATGATGCTAATTGCGGGTTTGGCTTCGATGCCAACACTCGCTTTTTCCAATTACCCACACCTGATGGCAAATATGTCGATATTAAGACTGATGCAGTAGTACCGCATTGGTCAGCAGCAGCACAGGCGGCGGTTTCAGTTCGCCAAATTCGCCCTGATCTCGCCTGGCCTTATGCTGTACTCGGTTGGGATGCAGAACGCAGTGGTAATCACCGCACTGCACTCGATTACTTTCTCGTTGGTTTGAGAGCGTTAGGCACTACGCAAAGTTTCACTGAGTATTGGCAGAGGACGAATTTTCCGGCGATTCCTAATTTTGCTGCTGAGCGCCTTTTTAATTTAACTGAATATCAAGCAGAGGCTTTTAAACGCGACCATTATTTTCAAGCGTTGGCAGAGATTGGCGAAGATCCGATCACCATTCAGGTGAGAAACTATTGGCTGCGTGAAGCCGAACAGGCTAAAGCTGCTGGCGATTACGCCAAAGCATATCAAAACTATTATGCTGCCGGATGGGACGTTCTCGTTACCAACAATATGCATATCGTGTTGCAAGGCTTACAGCGGACGGCGGAACAGGCCGGCTTTACTGGATTGAGCAAACTTGCCAACCATCATAAGCAATGTTTTATACAACCATACTGATGGAAGAAAAGGATCACTATGAAAAGATTCCTTTTGTGCAGATTGAGATAAAGCTATGAACTTCTTGAATAACTGGCTTACCAAATTAGTTGAGCAATTGCCGAAAGTCTATGCTGACTCCGCGTCTTTATATGCTGTTGGAAAAGATCTCACACCAATAGCCGGTCAATTACCGGATATTTCCATGCGACGCGAGGAAGTAGATATTTTTGTCTGCCCTGGCTTTGTAGTCGTGGAAGCACTATTCGAACTACAGAATGAAGGTGCTAAAACTGATCTGGAAGTTGGCTTTCCTTGCTTTGGCAGACCAAACCCTTTTAAAGCGCACGAGACCGCGTTGCTCGATTTTACAGTTACAGTAAATGGCCAATCTGTCCGAAATGTTGATAAGCAGATCGATAATATCTATTTCCCAATGTGGAAAGCCTGGCGACAGCATTTCCAAGCTTACTCGCGATCATTTTTGAAGGTCTGCTATTGGACACCGCTCAACGGTTATATGGGTGCTTCGCGCATGCCATTTGTTTATATCTTGCGTACTGGCCGTTTCTGGAAAGGAGTAATCGGCGAGGCAATATTACGTGTCCATGCCTTAGATATTCCTTTCAACGCGATTCAAGAAGCGACACCACCTGGTTATACTATCGATCATGACGAGAAATGCCTTACCTGGGTGTTCCACGATCTAATTCCCAATGATGATATCGGATTACTGATCTCGCCTTCAATTATTGCTGCTGGTTATCTGGGAATAGAGTTACAAGATATCATGGATGTTAATGAAAGCCGTCCATCGCAGGGATGTTCGGTTGCAGTCGGTGGTTATTTAACCAGTTACCAACCGGATTGGCGATTACCCAAAGTCCCATGCAGATCATGTGAACCTCACCGGCCTAAAGGCCGGATGCTTCCTGGGTTCGAGATTCTGTCTCACGACAGTATCCTACAGAAGTACTACCAGGTTCGCGCTTCCTTCCTAGCGAAGTAGGTATTGCGGGCTGC
>JBFLVQ010000471.1:0-7598 GCA_040758525.1 Acidobacteriota bacterium | reverse complement strand
ACCTTAATTACCATAAAACAGATGCGGCGGCGTTACTAGCGGAATCATTAGTAGTTTGTCGATATCTTTAATAGCAACAGGCACAGGGGTAGTAAATTTCTCTAAAGGCAATGGCAAAGCATTCATAAACAGATTAGTCTGATTGCCCAAGGCCAACTCCCACAATAGTAGTTGTTGCCTGCTATTATCCTGTATCCTAAACTTGCCTGCATCTGCCAATAACAGAATACGCCCGCCGCTCGCTGGTTCAACAAAGCTTACAGTATCTCCCTGGCTGCCTTCCCGACGAAACTCCTTCAATTCTTCGAATAGATAGATGCGAAAAGGCTGTTTGGCTGCTAACTGTGGAGGAAAATCGGGCGCAAGAATAATTAGATCTCCACGCGCTAATCTACCACTACGTGCTGGTGAGGGTGGGAAGGGATAGAGTCCATAACAACGTCGATCTGAGTAGTACGCAACTGCGTTGGCATGAGCACTGTAGGTATAGTAGAACTCTCCGTAAAATCGCGACCCATCAATAAATTGTGTATTGGTAGGAAGGAGATTGTGATAACCACCCAGCCAAACCGCCTTCTGATGAGGAGCAAGCTCTCTATTCAGATAACGGCCTAGCCTTATTATTAGATCATCACGATAACAGCTATCGGTAAAGCTCTTCACCTCGGTGGCAGTACCGTATAGAACGCTAACCAGTAGACTCAACGTGATGGCTACACCAACAATACTCATATAGTAGCCACGCACAGCTACCCCTGATCTTGACCAAAGTTCAATACTACGCTTAAGCGCAAGACCTATGAAGAAGTAGATTACAGGATAGATCTGTAGAAAGTAGCGTGCTTCTCTATGTAGCAACAGTACTGTCATTACTGTTAAATGTATTACAAATATTATAATTAATAACCTTGACCAGCGATCCCAGCACTTAATCGCTAATATCATTCCTAGCAATCCTACTAGTAACAGCGGTAGTGAGAAGGATCGTATCAACAATTCAAAAGTGTAGTAGACACTTTCACTAAAATTATTAACCGCACCCAATCCATTAATATCACGCCCCGCCACAACAACACGCTGAATTAATACGAATACAGATTGATCTTGATACTCTGGCACAAGCCCAAAGACAAGCTTATGTAGAGAGAGAAAGACCAGTGCTGCTACTACGGCAATAATCGCCAACCAGCCTAGCTGCTTTAGCTGTATATGTACTCTTACTCGCTGCTCTTCCCACCTTACCCACTCTAGTAATAGAAATATCACTGGCACAAGGCTGAGCGGTGCCAAGTAGTGTTTGGTAGATACTGCTAGCCCTAACCACCAACCTACCCAAGCAGCCTCTTTAACACGATCTGTACGCACCAACCGCTCACAGCTAAGCGCTAGACCAGCTACAATTCCCATTGCAAGGATATCTGGCATTACAAAGGGCAGGTAATGAAAGACTACTCTATTGAGCAATAATAGCAGTAACAGCGGCCAGGCCAGTTCCCTTCCCAATCCAGCACACCATACCCGCCATACATAGCAGAGTGCGGCAGCATTAATAATCAGCATCAGGAAATAAGGAGCACGCTCCAACCAGAAGGGTGAGAGTAAAGCACGATAAGCAAATAGTAATGGAGTAAGTAGTAAGGGTAGCAGAGGGGGACGAGTATAATCATAGGAACTATTGAAGCCAACTAGTGCTTTTGCGCTATTGAGGTATTGATAACTATCGTAGTAATGAATTGTTAGTTCACTAGCCAACCAGCCAAAGTAGCATAATAACAATCCCAATAGCGCCAGCACAGCACGCCTGATAAGAACCCGTTGGCGCTCACCTAATCCTAAAACGTGTCTATAAGGAGTGGCTGCCGCTAAACTCTCTGCTTTGCTCACGGCTATCCTTCGCTTTTCAGCCTGATTTATCAAGTCGATATTGGTATACTGTGCCACAGAACCGTTGGGTGCGCAAATTAGCAGATTGCATAGGTCAGTTACCTAGTGCGGGCCGGTCCGTTATAATGGTAGCAATATCTAAACCGGAGTCAGCTTTTATGGCACAGGACGAGCTTTTCAGTTCAGTAAAAAAGATGGATGAGGATGGTGTTAAGTTTGGCCGTCGCCGCTTCATTCTTGCGCTAGGCGCCGCTGTGGTCGGTTATGGAGGATGGAAATATTACCAGAGCCTGCCACAAAAATATCATCGCCGCAAGATTAGCTTTATCACTCCTAATGAAGAATTCTATGCCGTTTCGGTAAACATGTTCTTCCGACCCGAGATAGATGCTGCCAAATGGCGGCTGGAATTGACTGGCCTGGATGGCAAAAAAGTTCCTCTTAGTCTTGATGAGATTAGGGCAATGCCAAACAAGCTAATTCATTACACCTTCTGCTGTATTGAGAACCCTCCCGGCGGTGGCTCTATGAGTAATGCTCGTTGGCGTGTTGTCTCTTTGCATGAGCTACTCAAGCCTGTATTACCGGAACGGCGCGATGGTATACGTATGCTTGCTACCGGCCTAGATGGGTTCTACTCCAGCATACCGCTCGATCTCGCCCTTGATGAAGCTAGTTACCTGGCTTATGAGATGAACGAAGTGCCTATACCTCTCAATCATGGCTTCCCTGTGCGTGTGTTGATTCCTGGACGCTATGGTATGAAGCAGCCAAAATGGCTGAAAAAGATCGAGATTACAGATAGTAAAGTAACTGGATATTGGGAGGAGCGTGGCTGGTCTGATGATGCTGATGTCAAAGCCACTACACGCCTGGATCGGGCTGAAAACATCGAGACAGCAGGAAAGGATATTTTACTGACAGGAATTGCTTTTGCTGGTAAAGCAGCCGTTGGCAAAGTGGAAGTGAGTCTTGATGGAGGCAGTAGTTGGCAACAGGCAGAGATTGAGACTCAACCAGAAAAGAATGTCTGGTCAATCTGGAAATATCACTGGCCACGACCTGCACCAGGTAATTACACACTTATCTGTCGGTTGATTGATGAGAATAATAAACGCCAGATAGAATCTTACACCTCAGCATTTCCTAGTGGCGCAACAGGCTTGCATAAAGTGTCATTAACAGTAGTGTGAAGACGAAACTTAGCGCAGAGTTCCTTACCAAAAGGCGACACCGGCGTCAAGCGCCAGCCTTTGTCTGTCTAATTGGTGAACGTTTCCAACTCTGCTATGGCCCACCTTTTAACACTGGTGAGACTGAACTAACAACTAGACTAATAATACGCCTCTCTGCCTCGGTCCCTTCTGCTTTTGGTAGCGTAAGCTTGCATCAAACCACACAATGGTGTTTGCAAGCGCTAGAAAAATATTATCAAGGTGGCCGATTGCTTGATGTAGGAACTGGCAATGGTCTGCTGGCCATCTGCGCAGCACGGCTAGCACAGTGGCAAGGCCACGATTTTAAGATTGAAGCCTTCGATGTTTATCGTGATGCTGTACACCAAGCACGTATCAATTTACGTCTAAACGGACTGGACCGAGAGATTCAGCTACGCCAAGGTATATTGAGTGATTATCCAACTAGGTCTTATCAGAATGTCGTTGTCAATCTCCCTCCAGTAATAATTCCTCTACTGCTACATGATCTTATGGAAATGGTTGTGCCACGTGGGATATTGATTCTATCAGGGTTTCTACATCATGACTTAGTAAGAATTAGTGAGTGCTTTCGTAATGCTGGATTTACTATATTGGAAACTATCTCCACCGATCTATGGTGTATGCTGGTAACACAACTAGCGTCATGACTATTGAACCGAAGATTCCCGATCAAGTAATAAAGACCCTTCGCCAAGCGCGAAAGATTACGCTCTTTACTGGCGCAGGAATATCAGTAGCAGCAGGACTACCAACTTTGAGTGGCCCAGAGAGTAATCCAATCTGGGAATTTAACTTCATCGAAGATCTACTATGTGTAGAAAAGGCTGTCCAGCGACCACAACTGTTGACACGCTGGCTCGATACTCTGCTCTCTCAGACACGTGCAGCGCAACCTACGATAGCGCATTACCAGATTGCGGCATTGGCTAGTCTATTTCCTCATTGTTGTGTGATTACACAAAATGTTGATGATCTGCATGAGCGTGCTGGCTCGATAGAAGTAATAAAGTTGCATGGAACAATTACTCAAGCACGCTGTCAGCAATGCCATAAAAAGTCTGTTATTGAGACCAGTTATCGGGTATTACTGCAAGAGAAATGTCCTTGTGGAGGAGATTGGCGTAGCGATCTGCTTCTTTACCAGGAAGCAATGCAGGAAGAGCTTTGGCAACGCGCCGAAGCGGCAGTAAAGAACTGTGAAGCGATGATAATTGTGGGTAGTTCTGGCCAGGTGTTACCAGGTGGGCTACTGCCTGCCATTGCACGCCGCAATGACGCTTATCTGGTTGAGATCAATATTGTCAAAACGGAACTAAGTCCCCATTGTCACCTGACAATAATGGGCAAAAGCAACACTATTTTACCGCAAATGGTAAACCTTATTGCTGCTTTGGCTGAGTGAGCGATAAAGTAACTACCTGTCTTGACACATACTGTTGTGTCAGTTTAGGCTAATCGGCTACCAATATCTGGAGGCGCCCCTGTTGGAAACTTATCTACGTGAGTTTGTGGATTTCAATGCTGCTCTCACACGGGAGTATTATCTGCATTTCTCTGGCCAGAAAGCTTGTTATGATATTGCGGAGATCTATGATCGTTATTCCGATCTATATAGCCTTGATGCAATCAACAAACTGAAAAAAGAGTTGGCCGAACTCGACCCATACTTTGAAAGTAATAGGACTGCTACAGAACGGCTACTTATCTTTGCACAGGAGAACTATCTTGATCTCAAGGTCAAGGAGTTGACCGAAGAGATTGTCAATTTCGAGAGTAAGGCTACGGTTGAGTGGAACAAAAAGCGTGTATCTTTTTATCAAGTTGCTCTACTACTAGCCAATGAGGCAGATGCTGGACATCGACGTCAACTCTATAGACGCTATGCAGAAGTGGTTAGCGCAACTACAGATTTACGTAGCGAACGGATTGAGCGACTACATGAACTAGCTGGCAAACTCGGTTATGAGAGCTACACACAGATGTACTCACATCTGCATAAAGTAGACTATCAGGCGCTAGATACTCAGATGCAGAATTTCCTCGCTGATACTGAAGAGGTATACACCAACAGCCTTAAGCGCACATTAACAGGCAACCTGCATATATCCCTCAGTGAAGCAGAGCGTGCAGACACTTTCTACTTTACTCGTCTAACACTTTTTGATGAACTCTTCCCACCGCAATCTCTCATTGCTGCCTACCGTGAGACAATGCAAGGACTTGGTATTAATATTGACAACCAGAAGAATATCGATCTGGATATTGAGCCACGTCCACAAAAGAATCCCCGTGCCTTCTGTGCGCCTATTATCATTCCTCAAGAGATTAAACTGGTACTCAACCCCGTAGGCGGATTGAGAGATTATGAGACTTTCTTTCATGAGGCTGGCCATTCCCAGCATTTTGGCTTTACCGGTAATGATCTGCGGCCAGAGTTTAAATACACTGGCGACTATGCTCTCACAGAAGCTTATGCTTTCCTCTTCAACTATCTCGTCAATGATCCGCTCTGGTTAGCAGAGATGCTGCATAACAATGAACTGGATGATCTAGTTCAAGCAGCACACTTGAATAAGCTCTATACAATACGGCGCTATGCTGGCAAAATCCATTATGAACTACAACTACAAGGCGCTCAGCGACCACGCCAGATTGCTGAGATCTATGCTGAATCGATGAGCACAGCAACGCTATTTCGTTTTGATACCAGCGAATATCTAGCAGATCTAGATGATGGTTTCTATAGCGCCAATTATCTACGTGCCTGGATGCTGGAGGTAATGCTACGCGAATATCTGATGACCCGTTATGGACGGCGCTGGTGGCATAGCAACAAAGCGGGTAACTTTCTTAAAGAGATCTGGAATACTGGCAATCGCTACAGCGCAGATGAACTGCTTTATCAAATCGGTTTAGGCAATCTGTTGATCGAACCACTTAGTGCAGAATTTCTGGCACGACTGAAATCCTAATGATAAGCTCAACACAATTATGACTACAGCAATAGGCCAAGAACGGATCGATGTAAAACTGGCTGGGCGCAGTTACCCTATTCTTATTGAGGCAGGGCTACGCCATCGCTTGGGTAGTATTGTGCCTACAATATTGTCACGACATTGCCAGCAAACAGTTATTGTTTCTAATGCACGTGTTTTTACACACTATGGCAGTGCCGTCTGTGATAGCTTGAAGGCAGCCGGTTTGCAGGTTAAACATATCTTGATAGGAGACGGAGAGCGCTTCAAAACCCTTAGCACGGCAGAAAAAGTCTACTCTTTTCTTATTCAAGAGAGAGTAGAGCGTAATGACTGTATCATCGCGCTAGGTGGCGGGGTAGTAGGCGATCTGGCCGGATTTGTTGCTGCCACTTATCTACGTGGGATAGATTTCTTACAACTGCCAACCACGCTGCTAGGCCAGATAGATGCTGCCATTGGTGGTAAGACAGCAGTAAACCACCCTCTAGGCAAGAATCTTATTGGCGCCTTCCACCAACCCAAGCTGGTTGCCATTGATCCTGAAACTCTCGTTACCTTGCCGAAGCGTGAATTACGCGCCGCCCTTGCCGAGGCGATTAAATATGGGGTGATTGCTGATGCTGCGCTGTTTGCGTTGATCGAGCAACAAAGAGCCGCGATTTTAGCAGGTGATATGCAAGTTTTAAGAGATATGTTATGGCGTTGCTGCGCGATTAAAGCTGGTGTAGTAAGTCGGGATGAACGTGAGAGTGGGGAACGACGTATACTCAATTTTGGACATACAATTGGGCATGCTTTGGAAGCCGTGACCCATTATCGACGCTTCAAGCATGGTGAAGCAGTCGCTTATGGTATAATAGGGGCAACCAAAATCGCCCTAGCACTTAACCTCATAGAAGCCAATCCGGCAGCACGGATTGAAGAGCTTGTATATGCTTATGGACCACTGCCCGCAATCGCCGACCTGGATCCAGACTGTATACTGCAAGCGATGAATCAAGATAAGAAAGTGATCGCTGGCCAATTAGTGTTTGTGCTGCCAGAAAGGATCGGTCATGTTATTATTCGAGAGGCAGTACCGATAATGGTAGTGCGCCAAGCGCTGTCGGCGACTCTCAAAAGGGAGGAAGACTATGAGCAAGCCTAACGTAATAGACCATCGTCGAGGAGAGAAAGGCGAAAGTAACACTAAGTTCATTGTCATATTGCTGATTTTTGCTATGGCTGGTTATGTAGTTTATGCGTTTATGCCGGTTTACTACAAGGTACAGCAGCTTCAGCATGACGTAAAAGAAGCGGTGCGTGTGGGCGCAATCAATAATCGTGAAGCCAAAACCGTAGAAAAGGAATGTCTGAAGAGAAGAGACGCGATAGATTTTCCCGAGCCTTCCGATCTTCAGATTAAAGCCACTAAGAAAGGCGATACCATTACGGTAACCTGTGCTGGTGAAGTACCTATTAAATTTCCTCTCTACACCTATAAATATAAAGTTAACTTTAGTGAAGCTTTCAATCG
>JBFLVQ010000470.1:0-7646 GCA_040758525.1 Acidobacteriota bacterium | reverse complement strand
ATGTAGACATATCTGGCTCAGGTGATTTTAGCGGGGAACAACTACATACGGAAAAAGCCGCAGTAGTTATAAATGGTTCTGGTGATACAGATGTTTATGTTACCGAAGAATTAAGCGCAGCGGTCAATGGTAGTGGAGATATTAATTACTATGGCAATCCTAAAGTTATTGATCAGAAGATATCTGGCTCAGGCTCAATTAACCGAAAGTAATAAGCCTTTAAGTTTCATCCTCGGCGCCAAGCTCGAATGAGAGTGTTTCGGTAGCAGGATTAGAGAGATAGCTAAGGCTGCGACGATAGATATCGGCAAGTACATTCTCGAATTCAGTAAGAAATTCTATCGTAGTTGCTTGACGCTGTGTCTTTTCCTTAGCAATACTGCGTAGAATCACTTCATCAAGCATAATTGGCAGTTCTGGATTGAGACTGGAGGGTGGTGGTGGCTCCTCATTAAGATGTTTTGACATCGTAATAGCAAGCGAATCGGTGCGAAAAGGGTGACTGCCAGTAAGCATCTCAAAAGCAACCAAGCCAAGCGCATAGATATCTGTACGCTGATCCAGTTCACCATCTTCCCACTGCTCAGGGGCAAGGTAATCTACTGTGCCAACAATATTGCCAATCTGGGTAATAGGCATAAAAGGACCCTGTTCGGAACCGCCTAGCATCTTAGCAATACCAAAATCGATCAGGCGTACCTCATCCTTCTGCATCTCTTCAAGAATAAGAATATTCTCTGGTTTTAGATCACGATGGATAGTGCCGTTCTGGTGTATGTAGTTAAGGGCAGAACAGACCTGTTGCAGTATGCGGAAAGCACGCCCGACAAATAGCGGTCCTCCTGCTTCTATCATTTCTGCCAGTGTACGCCCATGGAAATATTCCATAACAAAATATGGTAAGCCCACTCTGGTGAAGCCACTATCAAGCAATGCAATAATAGAAGGGTGGCGTATTTTGCGCAGTATCGCAATCTCGCGCTCAAAATAGCGTTGACGCATCTGTTGCATCTGCTCATCGGCAGTCTGTTCCTGTACTAAGAACTTGATTGCAACCTCTTGGCCAGTAGATAGATCATTGGCCTTGTAGACAACACCTATACCGCCTTCGCCAATCAGCTCAATAATACGATATCTGTGCGCAAGCAAGTTCTCCAGCATCCTTTGCGAGTCCCCCTTGCTTTAGGGCAGCTATCAAGCCAGCATACAGGCCGTTGCCGGCACATAAATTATGATAATCTACCTTTCTTAACTCTTTGGCGCAATGATAACGACTCTCGCCGGGCCAATCAACCGTTAATGACGCAGCGACATTAAATTTATTGATACGCTTGCGCCATTAAAGAAATTTTGTGTTAGGATCAACCATTGCTGTCCCTGGCGTTGTTTAACCGGCTAACAAACTAACAAGGAGGAACTATGATCTACTCGCGTGCATGGATAACGTTTTTGGCTTGTGTCTGTGTGCTGATAATGATACCTGCTGCAGGTGCGGCGGGGCAGGCAAAACCTCTAGATGAGTTTGTGCGAGTAGAGATATGGCGTATCTTGCTCGATAAGGATGAGCATCATGTGCTAGTGTTACTACGCGACGCAGGTGACGAGGATAATGGCAAAGTGATGCCGATTCAGATTGGAATGGAAGAGGGTCTCTCGCTGATGACAGCGTTTTACAAACGATCCTCGCCAAGACCACTGAGCCATGATTTAATGCAGCGCTTGCTGGGTGAACTCGACGCCAAGCTGGTACGCCTTAAGATTAATAAAATGGAGAGAGGTATCTTCTTTGCTGAACTGGGACTACAACAGGGCACACGTGAATTTGCCCTCGATTGCCGCCCATCTGATGGTATGGCATTAGCGTTACGTGTCGGTGTACCTATGCTAGTGCGCCGCCAGTTGTTAAACGAACAGGCTGTTGGAATAGATGAGTTGCCTGAACGTGGCGAATCTAAATTGTTGGGAGAATATTGATCCAACAAAGGAGCAGAGTTAGCAATGATATCTGATCGCTTCCAATCCTTTGAAGAGTTTTGGCCTTTCTATATACGCGAGCATAGTCTATCAACTACACGTGTGTTACATTTTATTGGCACTACTTGTGGGCTGATCGCTATAATGCTGTTAGTAATGACAGCACAGTGGTGGTGGTTGCCGATAGCACTGGTCATCTCTTATGGTTTTGCTTGGTTTTCACACTTCTTCATAGAAAAGAATCGCCCTGCCACTTTCACCTATCCACTCTATTCATTGCGTGCTGACTTTCGTATGTACGGGCTGATGTGGCGTGGTCAGATGGGCGCTGAGATCGCACGCCTTGTCCCCGAATTGCGATAATTTGCCAGTATTAAGAGGCTGGCTTGACTGAGCCGCGATGACAAGTAAAACAGGTCACTTGACCAGCCGTGGGATAGCCTTTATTTATCTCACGCACCATGGTCAGCATCTTACGTGCCGTCTGTTTAGCAGGTTTATCGTCTTTGTCGGCCTCATCAACAGACATAGAGACATGACAGTGAGTACAACTGACTCCTAAGCTTTCCGTAAAGCTTTTCATTACTACCATAAGTTGATCAGAAGGCAGTCCCTTAAGCACCTGAATATTCTTATAAGCCTTCTCAACTGGTTCTGAGGTGGGTTTGGATTCCTTACCTTCAGTCTTCTTGGCTGCTCCAAAAGCCTCCAGCGGTCCTGTTGTACTACTGCTAGTCGGCGTGTTAGTAGCGGCAGACGATTCATCAACGGGTGGGTGACCAGGTGGCAACTCTTCCGATACCGCGTTTACCGTCTCATTGCCGCGTTTCTGAAATTGCTGATTAGCAACGATAAAACCGATAATCGAGCCGATTATGAATCCTACTACTAAAAGGACGAGTTTGTTGTTCATAGTGCTCCTTGGATAAAAACCTTACCTGAGTGAAAGGACAATTCTAAATAAGTCGCGTGGCGGTGTCGAGAGCAGCGCGGTTTTTTTACTTATTCTGAGAGCTGCTTAAGTTGCTGCTTGGCTTGCCAGATCTGCACCAAGTGGCGTACTGCATAGATAGCCCCTATGACAGCAAAAATAAGCGGGACATTACCACCCACTTCTGTTACGAAAAGGATCAGCTCAGCAACTGCAGTTGCAAGACCAGCGCCTAGCAGGCCACGATAACCGTCCTTGAGAGTAAGTTGATAATACTCGCGCGAATAAGCATCGTCGCTATTGGATGTCTCTTTTTCCGGTAACATAATGTCAAAGTATATAATGATGCGCTAGTTGCGTCGAGTCCTAGCAGGATGCTCTAAGACCTATGCACACAGCTCTATCTGTGGTTAAAAACTCCCATTAACTGTGGTTTGCCACGATGCTATCAGCCGTTAGCAAAGTTATAGTCTCACTAAAGTACTAATCACAAAAGAAGAGAGTTTTTTATGGCGAAGATGAAGATTAAATTTACATCGCTGCCCCTGCGTTGTGAGATCTGCCATCAAGCAGATCGTTTTGATCCAGATAAAAGCTACTGCTCTCGCTGCAATGCTACTGATGTAGCAATGATAAATAGAGACTTTTTTCGCTATAATATTTTCTCTAGATCAAATTCTAGTAATTGGCGATATTGGTTCTGGCTCTCTTTCGTGGTTATTTTCGGTATCAGTTTCACTGGTGGCTCGATTATCTATTATTGGTTGGAGGCTCTGCTGCGTAGTTCTCCTGTTGCCTATCAATATGGTGCTCTCAATTATGTATCCGAGCATCCACTTCAATATATCGCGGTGGTATGCCTGCCACATGCATTACTTACTACCATTGCAGCATTCAAGATGAATCAGAGGATTCTCTATAGCGGTCGGCAACATCGCTATATTGTACTCTTGTTAGTAGCCTCAATTACGATCAGCAGTGTGCTGGGTGGTGTGCTTTGGATGTGTCATGACGTATTAGCTGATCAAAACTTAGCATACGATCACTCTGTCAGTTCTACCCAGCAGCCTGCCAGAGTGATAATTGGCGGGATATTAGGTCTAATGCTAGGACCAGTTGTTTTAGCAACGTCTTACCCACTTAATATAATCGGTTATATGACTGGCCACATAATCACTAACCAAGCATTCAAAATTCTTCCCCGTTTGATCCAACCAGATGAAAACAGGCTGCCGTTACCTAAGCTAACACTGTTGCGCGTTGGCAGCTTTGTCTTTATTAGCACATTCACAACCATTCTCAGTTTTGCCGTGTCAGGATATACAGCCTTGCCTTTCTGGCTCATCACAACTGCGGGACTGTTGGTTTTAATGGAAATAGCATTGCGTTTAAATGGTCAACCGTTTTGGACTTCTTCTGCAAAGGAGCATAGAGTATTAAAAGAGAGGAATCTTTTTGCCAAGTTGATCGTTGCTATTCCACTGCTCGCCATTGGTATAATGCTAGGAACGGTGCTTTATTGTCTCTTTCTTATACCAAGGTAGCTACTATGTAGCGGCAACAGCCAACAGCCGTTCCTTCACTGTATAGAGAGAGTGTATAATCTCAGCAGAATAATTTGTAATATACACGGTCTCAGCAGTGATATTAAATAGACTCTTTCAGCGCGATCAGAAAAAGCATAGGAGTGTAGATGGTAATGATGCACTTGATATGGTTTTTCATTACCATTTCGAGACTAAACATCGCTTTGAACGCTACGCTCGTGGTCCCGGTTATCTAGATTGGGCTAATCAGCCAGATCCTTTTCGTCGCTTTGCTGGCGCACCTGTTATTGAGCTGCCCTTTCTGACAAGTGATGATACACCATCCTATCATTCCCTCTACAAGAATGAAGCTATTATGCCGAAAAAAGTTTCACTGCATAGTGTGGCTCAACTATTTGAGCTTTCACTAGCGATCTCAGCCTGGAAGGAATATAGAAGCACACGTTGGTCATTACGTATTAACCCTTCTAGTGGCAATCTACATCCTAGCGAAGGGTATCTTGTTATAGGCCCTCAACAAGATGGTGGGGAGTTGGCTGGGCTAGGCACTGATGCTATGGTTTGCCATTATGCGCCTGATACACATGAATTGGAATGTCGCACCCGTTTTCCTTTAGCCTGTTGGCACACATTGATGAGATCGTTTCCGGTAGGATGCTTTTTGGTTGGACTTACCTCGATTCATTGGCGCGAAGCTTGGAAATATGGCGAAAGGGCGTTTCGTTATTGCCAACATGATATAGGCCATGCATTAGCTGCTTACCGTTTCTCTGCTGCTCTGCTCGGTTGGCAGTTGATTGTATTAGAAGAGTTGAGTGATAGTAAAATTGCGCGCTTGTTTGGTATCGATCGCGCTAATGATTTTGAGAATGCTGAGCGCGAACATCCTGCGCTTGTTGCTCTAGTTGTGCCACATCGAATCGAAACAGCAATACCGCTAACACTATCTGACGAGGCAATTGAGGAATTAGCAGCCAGCAATTGGTATGGTAAAGCAAATCGACTAAGTAATCAGCACCGTGATTGGAATATCATAGATTGGGTCGCAAGCGCTTGTGAAAAACCGCAGACCAATTGTGGGATGCGTGCTGTAGGTGCTCCTCAGGGACTGCCGGTCGCACTGACTGAGCCTCAGCAGTGGCAACATCTTTCTGCACGACAGATCATTTTTCAACGACGTAGCGCAGTAGCCTTCGATGCGCGAACAGAGATCTATGCTGCCGATTTTTATCGTATGTTAGCACGCACTATACCTAGTAAAGAGCCAGTGCAGGCATTAGTACCTTGGGATACGATTGTCTGGCCACCTTGTGTACATCTATGCCTCTTTGTCCATCGTATACACGAGCTACTGCCTGGACTATATGTGTTGGTACGTGATCCTGATAAGATCGATCTGTTACGCGCCACTATGCAAAGAGAATTCCTATGGCAAAAACCGCCTCAATGTCCTGATGAGTTACCACTATACTTCCTTATGGAAGGTAATTGTCAGACCCTTGCCAGCCAGGTGAGCTGTACTCAGGATATTGCTGGTGATAGCGCATTCAGTCTGGGAATGGTGGCAGAGTTTGAACAGCCGCTAGAAAAGTTTGGTGCTTGGTATTATCGACGACTCTTTTGGGAGACAGGAATGATCGGCCAGATACTCTATCTAGAAGCTGAATCAATCGGTATTCGTAGCACTGGGATAGGGTGCTTCTTCGATGATCCAGTTCATGAAGTATTTGGTTTTGCCGATGGGAAATTCCAGAGCCTTTACCATTTCACAATTGGTGGAGCTCTCGAAGATCAACGCCTTACTACCCTGCCACCTTATACAGACTCTCTAAAACGATCCAGAATCTAGACTATTGTCGGCATAACTGCAACATTGAAAATATCAGAAGTAGTATTAGTAACCAGCTATTCATAGAAATAATCGCCGCCCAGATAACAATAAGAGAGCCTACTGTAATAGTGGCCACCATTAAACCATCTAAGAGCATACTTCTGTCGATATATGGTAAGCAGAGTTCAAACTTCTTCCCATTAGATGATCTGCTGCTTCGTAAATGGCTAATTCCATCGCCAGTAATTGCTCCAATAAATGCTCCCAGTATTGCTAGCCCAATAACAATGAAAAAAAGCTTAGGTATTGCTGCCCTTCCTCTCAGAGCGGTTATCAACACGCCGAGGAGGATTCCCGCGCTCGCACCACAAATTGCTCCAATATTACTTGTGTCAAGATTTAACTTCTCGGATAAAGCAGTCTGGTAGACATCAGGTTGTAAATCAGCACAACGTGTACAGTAGTTCCTGGTAGCATCAAAGCAGTCTACCAGATGACAGATTTCGCAACGCAATGGCAATGACTGGTTTTTTATCTTTATTATTGCCATTTATTACTCCTTTGTTAAGTATCCAAGGTTGGATGCTTGGGTTTAGCGTTGCAAATGGAATGGCACACTGGTCACCACCGTGCCACGTCTAAATAGTAGTGCAGCCTTAATAATTAAGGATGACTGATTGTGCAAGAAATGATGCCACCATCTAGCCGGAACAAATTCTGGTAGCACTACGGTGAGCAGATTTTTGCTGCTTTCTCGATCGACTTTGTCTATATAGTCAAGTAATGGTTTGAGTAGAGAGCGATAGGGAGATTCCAGGATTATCAGGGGAATATCGATATGGAATCGCTTCCACTCTTCTTTTATTTCATTGGCTAACTTCTCATCAACGCTTACATAGACAGCACGCACATCCTTGGAAATACTCTGAGCATATTCAAGGGCAGCAATAACGGCATTATGAAAACCTGAAATCGGCACTATTACGGTTTGGCCAAGTTTTTGCAGTGGTCTAGTATGTTTAATGTTTAGTTGTGCAGCAACAGACTCATAATGGTGATGAACCAACTTGAACATTAAGACAAAGACAGGAATAAGCAACACTACGATCCACGCTCCATGGATAAACTTAGTAATAATGAAGACTACTAAGACAACCGCAGTGGCAAGCGCACCAAAAGCATTAATTACGATCGACTTTTTCCAACCCGCAACTTCGGTAATAGCATCGAGTTTGCGAGCAGCATCGATCGGTTCAACTGCCGCTTCTGGCCTGATGCTGGCTTCTAGTCGAGTCTCTTCTGCGGCTCTATGAACACGACTCTTGTCACGCTCGCGCCACCAATGTATCACCATTCCTGTCTG
>JBFLVQ010000469.1:0-7675 GCA_040758525.1 Acidobacteriota bacterium | reverse complement strand
ATGAGTAAGCGTCTGTTTGTTGCCATGTTAATGGTTTTTATTGCTGCTGCGGCAGCATTCGGGCAAGGTTCTGCAGTAAAGTCGGCCGCCCAGAATAATCCTGCGGCGGCTAACAAAGTTGGGCCGCTACCAAACGGCAAGATGGCGATTATAGATTCACGTGCCTTTCCTGAAGGTATTGGCGAATACAAGAAGCAGTTGGACAAGCTTGAGGGTGAATTTGCCCCACGTACCAAAGAGCTTGAAACAATACAGAAGCGACTTGTCGATCTAGAAGAAGAATTGAAATCTAAAGGCCCCAGCATGGATCCAAAGATCTATCAGCAGAAGGCTGAAGAGATGCAAGGCTTGAAGAAGGAGTTTGAGCGTAAGCGTGAGGACTACCAACAGGATCTACAGAAACGCTCTGAATTGGTATTAGGTCCCGTACGTGATAAAGTTCTCAAGTTTCTTGAGGGTTATGCTAGTTCGCACGAGATTGTAATGGTCTTTGATTTGGCACCGGCAGCACAAGCAGGTCTAGTATTTCTTAATCCTGGTTCAAATATTACTGATGATTTTATCAAAGAGTACAATCAGAAAAATCCCGTGCCCAGTGCTCCACCTCAACCCGCGCCTGCGCGTAAGTAGGATTTTAGCAGCAGTAAATTTTGGAGTTTGAGGTTTCCCGCGTGGTTTTGCGAACTTGAAGTCGGTTCAAGGTTCGCAACCACGCTATGCCATCCCTTTTACTAGAAATAATAATTCTGCCTGCTTATTTGCCGAATCAAGTCACACATCTTTTCTAGTGGGAAATTATCTAGGTAAGCAAGAACCTTTAAGATAACAATCGGTGGTAGCTGGGATTATTATCCAATCTACCACCAATCAATAATTTTCTATCTTCTCGCAAAGATTAGAAGATGTAACGCAAGCTTAAAACTATCCGGCGATTACCACCATCAGTACCACCTTCATTAAGGAAGTTGGCAGAGTTTAGACGTGCTTCAGGAATACCATAGTTTCTGGTATTTGTCGCATTATACATCTCTATACGGATCTGTAAACGTTGCGACTCACTAATATTGGTATTCTTGAAGATACCAAAATCGAGATTGGCAATTCCATCCGCACGTAGAGCATTGCGGCCTAGATTACCAATACGTTCAGCAGCGCTAACTGATCGAAACAGCTTTGCCCCACCAGCCTTCAAAATCTCTTGAACCGACATAGAGGAGACATTGAGGTCAGTATTGAGGCTAGCTCGGATCGCATTACCAACCAGTCCATCAATACCAGCTAGAGCGCCAGATGGATCTGAGCCATTGAGTACAGTAAATGGTGCGCCACTCTGTAGGGTAACAAATGAATTGATCTGCCAGCCACCTAATAGATGGCCAACCAGACCCTGTTGTTTAGCAAAATATGGTAGTTCATAGACGAAGTTGGCTGAGAAACGATGCGGACGGTCATAGGTTGAGCGAGCCCGGTCGGCACGTCTATTAAAGGAATTCTGCGATATTGCCACCTCTCCACTCACTGATGGATTGAATATCTCAGAAGCATCATCTATATAGGAACTCCAAGTATAGTGTGCGCCAGCACTAAATCCCTTAGCAAGACGGCGATCGAGACTTATCTGCATAGAGTGATAGATTGATGAAGCCGCATTGGCTCTTAATCTAATCACACCACGCTCTGGTATCGAACGCACCGTGCTATTTGGTAGGCGTGGATTACCATCAATTGTCTGGAACAGACCAGTACCTTTTGTGCCAACATAACCAACACTTAAAACAAAATTGGTCGATAGTTCACGTTGAATCTGTAGACTATACTGGTCGGCATAAGGCGAGCGGAAATCATCAGCAACAACGGTACGGGTTAATGTCAATGGATTTAGGCCACTAGGCACCAATGTTGGTAACACATTAAATGCATTAGACAGGTTTGAGCGATTAATCGCCGCCACCAAGGGGAAAGAGCTAGCAACATTGAGCGCGATATTGATAAAAGCAAAGTCATGCGTGCGCGAATAACCGCCACGTAGAACTAGCTTATTACCTCCGGTCAGTAGACCTAGTATCCCGTGCTCACTGGTTCTAGGATTCCAACTAAAACCAAAGCGTGGTTGGAAGTTGTTAGTATCTCGCTTTGGAATTGGTGTAAGAGCAAAACGCTGATCACCACCAGCGGTGGCGATAATACGTTCATTGCTGGCGCGTAGGTTACTGATCGCCTCTCCAGGTGTCTCATAGCGCAATCCATAAGTGAGTGTAAGGGTAGGATGAATGCGCCACTCATCCTGGAAGAAGGCAAAGTAGTCATATAGCCGGTAGTACTGAATCTCTTGCCCACCTGGCAGTGGCTTGTTGATATTGGCAGCTTCAGCAACATCATCAACATATTGCTGTAAGGTTGGATAACGCAACAGACCACGTATTGTGGGGAAGAAGAAGCTCTTTACATCAGTGCGCCGGAAATCTATCCCAGCTTTCAGAGCATGTGAGCTGAGGGTGTAAGAGAGAGTCTCTTGAATCTGATAGGTATTATTAAAGCGGAATTGTGGCAGATTTACTGCCAAGCCAATAGCCGTGCGGCTGGCTGCTGCATTGAAGCCTGTCAGACCAAGTTCAGCTATCTCAATCGATGGGATCTCCTGTGATGATGGATCAGCAGCCGTAGTGATGCTACCAAATCGCTGATAGGAGAAGCGCAGTTCGTTGAAGAGCTTGGGTGTCAAAATACTGGTAAAGTTTACCGTAGCAGCTTGCTGCCTTGATGGCACCACGGTTGTTAAACCTGGCGGGGTTGCCTGTCCATTACCGCTTGTCTCTTGATCGTTCCATAGGTAACGGCCGCCTAGGGTATGTTTATCATTAAACCTATGATCTATGCGGACAGAAAATTGTGAGTTGTCAAACTTAATTGAACTAGCACCACTCAGTGAGCCTAAAGGAATTTGAAATGTCTGTCCGCCCACTTTAAGAGCAGCCGTCTTGCCAATAGGTGATTGGGCTGCTGGCAAGAAACGTAGTAGTGCTGCTACTTGTGGTCTACCACCTGCCATTTGCTGGAGTATTTGGCGACCCTCTTCAGTTGGCACTCCATTAATAGTGCTGCCTGAACCAAGTTGTCGATCTGTCCAGCCCTGGACCGAACCAAAGAAGAAAGTACGATCTTTAATAATCGGTCCACCAAAGGTGCCACCAAATTGATTCTCTACACGGAATGGCGCTTCAGAAAATTTTGCTTTACCTTTCACTAATGCCTTATCGAGATTGCTACGGGCATTAAAGTTGTTGTCATTGTGGAAAAAGAAGGCAGAGCCATGAAATTCATTCGTGCCACTCTTAGTAACAATATTCACTACTGATCCCGCAGCTCGACCAAACTCTGGTAAAAACTGATTGGTGATCAAGCGAACTTCCTGAATTAGGTCTGGATTGTTAAGAGGTTGCTGTAGACCTGTAATACTAGGATCGTTGCTGTCTTGTCCATCAATCATAAAATTGTTTGAGCGAGTGCGCATTCCATTAACCGAAAAGGTCACACCGCCAGCAGCAAATCCTGAGTTGCCGCTAGAAAGCTGACTTACTCCAGGTGCCGAGAGAACCAGATTAAGCACATTTCGGTTAGGAGATAACGGCAATTCAGATATTCGCCGTTGGTCAAAGCGCACTCCTACTTCGGCATTGCTCTTGTTAATTAACTCTACGTCCGCTGAGACAGTAACCACTTCCTGGGTTGCAACCGGCTGCAAAACTACATCAGCACTAGCTTGTTGGTTTAGCGTTAATGTGATCGGCGAACGTATATAACGAGCAAAGTCTTTCTGTTCCACGATCATTTCGTAAGTTCCAACGGGAAGATTAGAGAGACGAAAACGCCCTTCTGAATCGGTCACTGTTGAACGTGTAGCATTTGTCTCTTGATTGCGAACCGTCACTGTTGCTCCTGGAATTACTGCTTGTTGCTCATCCATCACAGTACCAGAAAGACCGCTGGTGACCGATTGAGCTGGTGCGTCAACACTCATCACGGCAAGCAACAGTATAATGAGAAGCGAGGATAACCGGCTGACCTTCATAGCTAAATAGACCTCCTCTTTTGGTTCTCCTTTATATGGATTGGGTTACTCTGGGATCCCTATTTTCAGGTGAGAGCCTGCTGGCCTAATACAACAATTAAATCTCTATTGCAGAACAGCTGGCCAAAGATAAGTTCAGTATTTTAGTCTTCCATGCACTGACAACCGGCTGGTACCCATTGAATAGCTAAATCAAGAAACTCTTATTTAGAGAATTTATAGATAAATGGAATAGAGATTATTATGATTAACAAATTAGAATCAGTCAACGCTAGTATTACTACTATTGTAATTAATACCGGCAAGATTTTCCTGTCTGGTCTTTGCCAATTTCCTGCCATTTCCTAAAGTTGGTATACTGCTAAGCAGCTAATACCATTTGTCGAGATACTATCGTCGGGCCAGTGTTGATATAAAGGAGAAATTTAGCGATGAATTTTAACGATATGCTCAATAAAGCTAAAAATGCAAAAGAGAAAGCCGCAGAGATAAAGGATAAGGCGGTAGATCTAACTGATAAAGTAACTGAATTGACTGGTTCGGTAACAGAATTGGGGTGGGAAAAGGTCAATGATGCAATTGATGCTACATTATTAGAGTTACAATCTTTACGTCCGATATTGGAAAAATCAGGTTTTATTGTTGGTGAACTAGATCTGCTGCTAGCCATTCCACCTGGTGTTGAAGTTAAGATAAAACGGATTGAAAAAGGCTGGTCAGCACTGGAAGAGCTTGAACAGACCGAGGGCCTCACCAATATGCAGTTACTAATTATCCGTGCCTTGAAGAATACATATGCGCTTAGTGGGATGTTTGAGAAATATAATTATAGTATTGGCGGAGTGAGTATTATGGTTAGTTTTCCTCCTAAAGTTCATGTGCATCTGAAACATATCGCGGCTCATAATAAGCAATTACCGCCCTCACAAGAACCAGCTCAGCTTTTAATCAAAGACCTAGAGACAAACTAGTTCCCCATTAGCCTCAAGACCTCTCTTAATAGCGCCATTTGGGCAGATAGCCGAAGCAACGCTTTCATTATTAGCTTAATCGAAGCATCATTGCAAAATTGCCAAACCCATGTGTGCCTAACCAGAGTATGTAATCTCTTTTTAGTGAGGATACTTTATGAGGATAAGACTCTCTACTGTATGGATGCTATTTACTATTGTCCTGTCTACTAACTTGGCCTGGGCACAAAACCCACGTACGGTACGGTGGCAGGCCGGTAATGCCGATTCGCGACAGTTTGTCCGTAATAAATTTGTTAACAAAGAGATCACTGTAGATGGTCTAGTTGTTACAGCAGGAATAGTGGATGGTTTTGCTGTGAAATTATCGATTAATAATGGCAGTCAAGAAACCATTAGCATTGTGCCGGAACAGATTAAGCTAGAGATGCTTCAACCCCAAGTAAAGTCGCTTGTCTATAGGTCTGCCAAAGAGATTGCTAGTAGTATAGAGCTTGATGCATTTGTTAGAGCATCGTCAACGGAAGCGAGTGGAGCACTAGCAACCAAGACAGAAACAGAGACTACCACTGAGTACGAATATTCAAGTACTGATCCATGTGCACCACCCCAGTTAGTTACCAAAACTATCACTAGAACTGTCCCTGATGAGTGTGCCCGCTCACGCGCTCACTCAGAAGCTATGAGTATTCGCCAATGGGGAGATTCCTATAGTCGTGCAGTATTAAGTGAAGCTCTTAGAACTACTGACTTGGCAGCTAATACCTCTATAGTGGGGGTAGTCCACTTTAGGCGTGATGATACTATTAAAGAAGTGTTATTGCGTATCCCACTAGGTGATCTCATTGTCGAGATACCTTTTAATGCGGTAAAACCAAAGAAGAGATTTCTCTTCTTCTTTCCTAAATATAGCTTTATTAAGTTTGAATAATAGCTAGATGGCTTGCTCCATAATTGCTAGCTATTTTCAAACTCCTTGGAAAAATAGAGATATGAGTCCGATAAAGAAAATGTAGGTTAAATTTAATTATTATTGGCAATATTATCGGCCATAATAGCCAGCCGCATTAACGATTATTTAAAATACCGCACAATTACGAAGTGCATAGGCAGATAAAATCCATTATTATTGGTAGGTAAACTAGGAAAGGGCCTTGAACTAAAGTCTCTGTTCTCATCAGCAATAGCAGTGCACATGGCCAGCCTGTATTATCACTTTGGGGGGATAAGGGCATGCAGGTTGATGAACGAGCTAACATTCTTATTGTTGACGATAGACCAGAAAATATAATCTCGCTAGCAGCGATCATAAGCGACCTAGGTCATAATCTAATCAAGGCACATTCTGGTCAGGAAGCGCTAAAATACCTATTAACGCAAGACTTCGCAGTAATCCTACTGGATGTAAACATGCCAATTATGGATGGGTTTGAAACCGCGACACTAATTCGTGGACGCGCGCGGTCACAACATACCCCGATTATTTTTCTTACCGCCACTACACGTAGTGATACAGATATGTTTAAGGGCTATGCGCTAGGTGCAGTGGACTATATATTCAAGCCGGTGATACCCGCGATATTAAGATCAAAGGTGATGGTCTTTATTGAACTATACAAGAAGACACAGGAGATAGAACGATTACGTCAGATTGAGCAGCGAGAGCGTGAGAGAGAGCGTGTAGAAAACTTAGAGGCGCTACGTAGAAGTGAAGAGCAATACCGCTTATTGTTTGAGAACAACCCTCATCCTATGTGGGTTTATGATATCAACACACTCGCTTTTCTTGCCGTTAATAATATGGCGATTCAGCATTATGGATATTCTAGGGAAGAGTTTCTTAACATGACGATTAAGGATATTCGTCCTGTGGAAGATATTCCTGAGTTACTTGATGCGGTATCAAAGGCTACTACAGAGATCCGTTTAGGCACAATCGTAAAACATTGTAAAAAAGATGGCAGTATTATCGATGTAGAGATCACTTCACATTCAATAATCTTTGCTGGCACGCCGGCAAGATTTGTTCTAGCTACTGATATAACAGAGAAGAAGATACTGCAAGCCCAATTCTTGCGTGCACAGCGAATGGAGAGTATTGGCACACTAGCTGGTGGCATTGCCCATGATCTCAATAATGTTCTGGCGCCTATTCTAATGGGTTTACAGATATTGAGTAGACAACTTCCTGATGACCGTGGTCAGAATATTGTTGGTATTTTAGAAGACAGTGCTCGCCGTGGGGCAGATATGGTAAAGCAGGTACTCTCGTTTGCCCGAGGCGTAGAAGGCAATTATATTACCCTACAACTGAAGCATCTGGTCTGTGATATAGAGAAGATGCTAAAAGAGACACTGCCAAAAAATATTAGCGTAGAGACGATAATATTCAAAGACCTATGGACAATTACCGGCGATGCTACGCAACTCTATCAAATATTAATGAACTTATGTATCAATGCTCGTGACGCTATGCCACAAGGAGGAAAGATCCTTGTAGAAGCTGAGAATATAACTATTGACAAGCAATATGCAGCAATGGATAAAACTGTTAAGCCAGGGCGTTTTGTACTTATTACCGTTACTGATAATGGTATTGGTATACCTGCGGAAGTAATTAATAAGATCTTTGAAC
>JBFLVQ010000468.1:0-7696 GCA_040758525.1 Acidobacteriota bacterium | reverse complement strand
AAAGCAGTGCTGGATGTGATAGATCCATCAGCTTGATCGGCAAAGTGGGATACAATTTTTCAAAAAAGGTTAAGTAAGAGATGGTTTTTAGCAGAATCAAGAATATAATGAGCAGCCTCTTATATAAAAAAGAAGATCGATTAGAGATAACTACACAGCAACTAAAGCGGCGTCTTGCCGTTAATGCAGATATAGTTATTGTTGATGTACGTGAGCTAGTAGAAGCGCAAAAATACCGATTGCCCAATTCTATCCTGATCCCACTGGGACAACTTCAGCAACGAATGTATGAGATTGATCAGAAGAGTGAAGTAATTGTCTATTGTGCGGCCGGTTTTCGCAGTGCCAAGGCGGTTAAGTTACTAGATCAAGCCGGTTTTAGTAATGTTAAAAATCTTGTTGGAGGAGCTCAGGCTTGGCAAAAAGAGATCGATTTAGGGGTGTCTATTTCCAGATTACTTGACCTCCTCAGCCTGACTGAAGTCAGGAGATTCCTTGGTGTGGCTACCAACATCAAGCCGTTACTAGCACCAAGGAACTGGGCAACCTGTCAAAGCAGGATTCCCAAGGTTGATGCTTCACAGGCGAGTCCAACGACTTCGCCTCAGCATCCAGCAACGCTCAGCCCGAGCGCCGTTCCTGGAAAGGAATTGAAAGTGTTTCTCTACTTAGCGGGTCTGATTTTATGTGCGAGCCTTTCTCGCACAACCCCTTATCAAACATTCAAAGAGCCGCGATGCCTGTTTCCAGTTAGGCTGGTGGGCACTGAACCGGGGTTGGATTCGCATCCGTATTGGACAAGCGCAATATTACTACTTTCGTCTATATTTCACAATCTATTTATGGCCTCTCGGCCATTGCGATTTTTCATCTACGCAATTCAATTGCGGAGTTTTCAAATCGCTTTTCCTATAAAATAGTGTATAAGCTGTTGAGTCGAATTGCATTAAAATAACTAAACAATTGCATCTTTTACACCTACCGGATAAATGTAAGTTAACAGTAGTTTGCCTGTCCGCTCTCAAGTATAATGGGCGAAAAACCGTATTTGTAACAGACTGGTAATTCTCGTGAAAAGATCGTTATGAGCCAAAAATATACTGGTGAAGATATTTTCACTACAGTTGCGGCTATTACCGACCCGGGTGTCGCACGTGCCAATAATGAGGATAGTTATCTAGTGGCATTCTCGCACACCGGTCAGGTGCTACCTCCTCAGGCTCGCTTTAATTGTCCTGCGGAAAATCTACGTCTGATTGCTATAGTCTCAGATGGTATGGGTGGGGCAGAAGGCGGTGAGATCGCCAGCTCGCTCACAGTTGAAACGATTCGTGCTACACTACCACGCTTGGCGCCTAGACTCTCACCACAAAGCCGTCTGGAAGCTGCCATTGAAGAGGCCAACTGTCTCGTTTGGCAGCACCGCAACAGCGATCCTAGATTACACCTAATGGGGGCAACCGTAACTGCAGCACTGATAGAGTGTAGAACTGCACACATTGCTGAAATAGGTGATAGTCGTGCTTATGTTCTACGTGAAGGGCGTATTAAACAGCTAACTAAAGATCAGACATTTGTACAAGCACTTATTGATGCCGGCGCACTCTCTGATGAGCAGGCGGCTACACATCAGCGCCGTAATGTGATTCTACAGGCAGTAGGCAGTCAAGAATACCTGCAGGTCGCCGTTACCTCGATAGATTTGCGTGCTGGTGATATATTGTTACTATGTAGTGATGGTCTCTCTACCAAAATAAATCCTAATGAAATCTATACAATTGTTGCCAACTCTCAATCACTGCTGATGGCTGCCAATAATCTGGTTGCGTTTGCCAAGCAACGTGGTGGTGAAGATAATATCACGGTAATTTTGATCCATTTTACCGGTAATGGCTTGCCGGAAAGTTTAGAATCGCTTACTACCACGATCCAGATACATAGCAGTTTTGATCCTGATCAAGAAGCAAAACCACGTCGTAAAATTAGGCCAGCAACTTTTGAAGATTGGGAGGCTTCCGCTATTGTCGATCATTTTGCCGTCACCGATGCACAACGTGAGGCACTACGACATTTCTCGCAATTTGGTGAACATATCACTTTCCCACAAGAAGATTATCTAGTTAAGCAGGGTGAGAGTGGTGAAGATGTCAACTATCACTATTGGCTACTCTCTGGCCGCTATCGTGTGGAACTCGATCTTACGGGTCGTAAACAGACCGTAGCACTGCTTGTTCCACCTACAGATCTACGTTCTGATGAAGAGATCACTTGTGGATTTGGTCCATTACGAGTTAAACGACAGTTCTTCACGGCTAGCCAAGCAATGCTGACAGGTGGCGAACGTAATGCCACGATCTGGTGTGAAGATCGGCTTAATTGTGCTATTAAGATCCATCGTGATCTCTTCTACCAGATCGCACAGATTCTTGGTGAGCGTTTCCTCAGCTCAGTGCGCTACTCATAATGGCCATTTATTACCATTCCTCTTGAGTGCTGCTTCGATCGCTTGCACAATAGTACGTAGCGCCTTAATACGAGCATAGAGTTTATCAACAGATTCGACAATGGTCCAAGGCGCATAAGTAGTACTGGTACGCTGTATCATATCGGCAATGGCCTGCTCATAGTGTGACCACTTTTCGCGGTTACGCCAATCTTCTTCAGTAATCTTCCAGTTCTTGTGTACTAACTGTTGGCGTTCTGTGAAACGGCGTAATTGCTCCTCAGCATCTATATGCAACCAGAATTTTACTAATACTGTACCAAATGAGGTAAGGCTATGCTCGAACTCATTAATCTCGCGGTAGGCGCGCTGCCATTCATGAATTTTACAGAACTCCTCGACACGTTCGACCAGTACTCGTCCATACCAGGAACGATCAAAGATCGTAATATGACCAGCTTTAGGAACATTACGCCAAAATCGCCAGAGATAATGGTGGGCTTTCTCTTCTGCGGTTGGTGCTGCTACCGGGATCACCTCATAACCACGTGGATCCAGCTTCTGAGTAAGCCGTTTGATATTTCCTCCTTTGCCAGCAGCATCCCAACCTTCATAGACAATCACAACTGGTATGCGACTAATGTAGATCTGATGTTCTAAATCACGGAAGCGATCCTGCAATCGTTCAAGTTCTTGTTCATAATTCTCCTGAGCAAGCTTCTTGGTTAGATCAATGGTAGCAAAGACTGAACCATTGGAGGTCTGCGGTAGTGTTGATTTCACAGTCTCGATCTGGGCAGACATTGCATTCTTTTGCAGCCTAGTTGCCAGTGCCTGCTCGATTGCATAGATAATGGTTTGGAAGATCTTGATACGTGCATGGCGGCGATCATGCGCCTCGATAACAGTCCAGGGAGCAGCAGCGGTATTGGTACGTTCAAGCATCTCCTCGACGGCTTGCAGATAGCGATCATACTGTTTGTGATGGCGCCAATCCTCTTCTGTTACTTTCCAGGATTCGGCTGGATCTTTGCTGATCTTCTTAAACCGTTTCTTCTGTTCCTTCTTGTCAATATGCAGCCAGAACTTTACTAATACTGTGCCATCATCGGTGATCTGTCGCTCAAAATTGAGAATCTCATCATAAGCAGCCTTCCATACGCGCGCTGATACTAGTTTGTCAACACGCTCAACCAACACACGCCCATACCAAGAGCGATCAAAAATGGCGATTAGTCCATTAGCAGGTAGCTTGGTCCAGAACCGCCAGATAGAAGGGCGCAGACTCTCCTCTTCATTAGGAGCATTAATACCCCAAACCTTGAAGCCACGAGGATCGAGTGGTTGCATAAGACGGTTGATACAGGTACCCTTGCCAGCAGCATCCCAACCTTCGAACACCACAATTAAAGGAATACCTGCCATACGTGCCTCACGCTGCAGCTCGCTTAAACGGAACTCTAGCTTGGGAAATATCTGTTCATAAACATCGGCACTAACTTCCGTATCAAGATTGACCATTTCTAGCATGACAGTGGCCTCCTTTTTACATATGCACCACAAAACGGACTTCTATTATCTACTCCAAGGCGCAGGCTGGCAAGTGTTTGTGCGATCAATCAAACAGAATTGCCTATTCTGTCATTACTATTTGTAGTAGAATGGTCGCGGAGATAAGTGGCTGTTTTATCTCGGTTCGGAGTTTCCAGGTTGGTGACCAGGTTACAGCTCAAAAAAGTGGGCTTTGATACCAATCCCGAAATCAATAAGTGCCGCGCAAGCGTGCAGTTGAGCCTAGGTGCACGCGACTTCACTGCTTATTTCGAGACTGACTGCGAGCAGTCACCTTTATCTGTGATCGCCACAGCTACATTTATGGCGATCCAGAGTATGCTCAACATAGCTTGCCAGGCTAAGATCAATTTCAAGCTCCAAGTAGCAGAAGAATTGCAGCCGCTTTTTCTACAACGGTCGCTCTTTATCGTTATTGTAGAGATAGAAACTAATGCCATCTCAGTAAGAGCAACCGGGGCGGTGATGGCCAAACATGAGGATAACCACCGCGCCGTAGCTGCGGCTGCCCTTGATGCCACCAACCGCCTAGTTCATCATCTGCTTACGTTGCACGAGTGTAAATAATCTCTATACTCAGTCTGCTTTTGCAGATGTTAAGGAGGATGACTAACACTAATGAGGACTGTACGTGAACTGATCGAAGGCCGAAAACTTTATACTGTCACAGAGGATACTTCGATCCTTGAAGTGGTGCGCATTATGACCAAACGCAAGTTTGGCGCTATGCCTATTACAGATGCGAGTGGACGTGTAATCGGAATCTTCACCGAGCGCGATCTAATGAAACGTGTTGTAGCGGCAGAGCTTGATACTAAGAATACCCCTGTTTCAAAGGTGATGACGCGCAAACTCTTTACTGCTTCGCTCGATGAATCACCAATGAACTGTCTAAGAAAGATGAAAGAGCGGAAGTTCCGCCACCTATTGATCGCAAAAGGTGGCAAGGTGGTGGGAATAGTCTCGCAACGCGATCTCATAGAAGTTGAACTGACTACCAAGACCAAGGCGCTGCTCTCCATTGATGCCTAATAACAGCGCTATGGTGTACCTGCGCACTTAAAAAGGCTCGATTAAAGATAGATATTGTTAACATTCGTAGTGATATGACTCTATGGCACGCTTAATCGTGGGCGGCCTGCCATCCTATTTCGATGGCAGTTTGCGTACCTACACGTGTGCTACTAAGGTCATCAGCATCTTTCTCTTTTCCCGGCGCAAGTGGCGCTGCTAGCGCCATGATCTCAGCATACTGTTGTGGATAACGCGGCATAGGTTGAAAATAGCCTTCGGGATAGATGGTAATATTATTGTCATCATATTTATCCTGTGCTCCTACAGTATGCAGGATTTCGTGAGCAATTGTGCAGATCGTACGACCCGATGACTGTTTTCCGATCGGCAAAAAGACCACTCCAAAGCGACCTCGGGTTGTGCCCACTGAATGTTGCCGCTCATATCCGATATTTTCATCACCAGGATAAATATATAGGTAGAGTTTGATATCAAACTCTTCAGTATTAGGGTCAATAGTGTTAAACAGTTGCTTGAAATAGTTTATGAATGCATGTGTCTGCTGATAGTGTGTCCAACGGCTGTCAGCAGCAGTAGGTAAAACAGGCGGTGGTTGATCGGTTAATATCGGCCCCATCATTTTAACACGGAATGGTTTGATCTTCTCACCTCGTATACGTGTAAACTCGGCACTAAACCAGTTCTCTAGTGTCTTGACAATCTGCTCCCGACCAGAAGCTGAGATAGTGAAAGATGGCTTTGCCTGACTATCCTGTACCTTGATCACCTCTACCAATGCAACTGTGTAGGTTCTATCCCATTGTAGTTTGCGCCGATCCATATAGTAGATTCTTGCTGCCACTGCCATCACAATAAGCAGCACCAACAAGGCTGTGAGCTGACGTGCGCGGCGCCAACGTTGCCGTCGTGTACGTTCCTGTGTACAACTACCACATAACTTCTCACCTGCGATCTGCTGGCAGCGTGTACAAAGTTCTCCTTGACAGCGTACGCAACGATCGATCAACTGTTGATCTATATGATAGGAGCAATATTTTAGCTGCGGTGAATTGATCTGAACTTGTGCACCTATTAAGGCCAGTGCTGAGCCGACCGTCTCTACCTTCTCACCATCATCTGTCTCCAGCACTACGGCAGGCAGAGTGGCAAGCAATGTCTGTGCGGCTGCAAGCGTAAAGCTCAACTCTTTGACAAGATAGTTCCTTACTTGAACTCGTGCGCGCTTCTGCACAATGGCAAGGATGAGAAGTTTATAAGCCATAGCCTAGCGATCATCCTGGGAGCGTGAACTATGCGATTTACGGTCAAAACCATAAGGACAATGTCGGCAGCCAGATTTACAACAGTAGCCACGCTTAAGCAGATACTGGGCAGTAAGTACCATGTATCTACCTTCCCAATAAAAATCTACCCCTTCTATCAGCTTGGGCGATCCGTTCGGGCTTCTCTCCTCAGAGACTGGCTTAGCGACAGGGGTAGCCTCGGACGCTTTCTCTACTAGCTTATCACCTGGACTGATAATGTTGCGCAACTTGCCATAAAGATCGTCTATTATCCGCCCCATGCCCTTACCCTGATAGCCATTCTTGGTATCCTCCAATGCGCTAAAGTGTAGCGCAGCTAGCCGTCTAATAGCCAGACTTTTAGAATACTAATCAAGTGCAAGAAAACCATACATCTGTACTATTTTCATACGTACGGTAGTGCTAACGCGAATCTCCCTAATTTAGATGAAATAAATAGAATAGGCTAACTTACAGCCATTCGTTACCAATTGCACGCCATTTGCGTAGCAGCAATGGCACAGCGGTATGATATTGGTATTTTAGAAAGGAAATGGCCATGGAGAGACCACACGAGGCTGACATTCAGTTAGCAATAGAGACCGCCGCAACTGGCGATATGAGTAATTTTGAAGAACTCTACCGGCGCTATTTCAAGAAGGTCTATTTGATCTGTCTTAAGATGACAAGCAATCCTGCAGATGCAGAAGACTTGGCCCAGGAAGTTTTCATACACGTACAGCGCACACTGAAGAGTTACCGTGGTGACTCATCACTAAGCAGTTGGTTACATCGTGTAACTGTCAACCATGTACTTATGCGTTTTCGTAAGAAGTCAGTACGTTCCGAAACAACCACTAGTGATGGCCAAGTACCTGAAACGATCGAGCGAGAGAATGCTCACCATCTTACTACTCCCATTATTGATCAAATTGCACTTGCTGATGCCATTCAACAATTGGCTAATGGTTACCGGCAAATATTCTTGATGCATGATGTGTTAGGTTATGGACATGAGGAGATTGCTGCTAAGTTGGGTATTAGCATAGGCACATCCAAATCTCAGCTCCATAAAGCGCGTATGAAACTACGTGCAATGCTATTAGCGCAAATATGTGCGCAGCCAGAGACTGAGCCATACCCATTGCTAGCGGCTGCCTAAGCCAGTTCCAGTTTAGCAAACAGCATCGCTAGATTCATGGGATAGCAAGGTTATCCCTGGCTCTGGTAATACTGCTATTCAGAGCAGATTGCAGAGCTTCTAGCTTAACAGGCTTGCTGATATAGTCGTCCATTCCCGCCGCTAGACACTCTTCCTTATCTCCTTGCATAGCATTGGCAGTCATCGCAACTATCCTGGGTC
>JBFLVQ010000467.1:0-7729 GCA_040758525.1 Acidobacteriota bacterium | reverse complement strand
AGCCACAAGTGTTGTCAACTCTTACATGCTTGTGACGGATATAGTTATTCATAGGAGGCGACGCTTCCTCTCCCGCTAATGGCTATCGCCATGTAGCAGGAGTACCCGCGCCGAAGATTGGATGGACCACTAGGCCAATTAACTCTTGATATGATCAAAGAACAGCTACCACATTTACTCTGATCAGGGCTAGTAGCTTTGGAACGTGAGGCTGTATGACAACATGCAGGTTTGACGAGAATTGGGCACTGAGTAGAGCTGTTGAGATAGCTCAACGAGCTGTGCTGCCAAATGGGCAAATCAGTGCTGATAGATTGCGCAGTGTCTCTAATTGGGATCGTGGGCAGGCATGCGCTAAGAGCTTGCGAAGTGTAGTCATCTGGGATCGTCAATTTGATGAAACTTGTATGCTGGTGCGCGCCAAAGCAGTGCCATGGAGATATGGTAAAAGCAGCATTGGAATGGATGGTTAGGAAGGCGTTAAGTCTATGAACAATGAGAAGAGAGTAATGGCTATTAATTATTTGCCAAGTGAGAACACTCCATATCCAGTTGTTATTCACTCAGCAGAAACAAATAGAAATCAATTAACAGCCATTCAGAAATCTCCTGCGCCTATTTTTGGCACGGTGATTTCTGAGGATCAGAGATATCGATATGTACTGGAGCGCGTATTGGGGATTGGCCCTGTAATTGCCTTTATCGGTGTCAATCCATCCATTGCAGATGAGCATAAGGACGATCCTACTATTCGTAGATGCTGTAACTTTGCAAGGAAATGGGGCTTCGGCCATTTGTTAATGGTTAATTTGTTTGCCTTAAGGTCACCATATCCAGAGAAGTTGCTAGCTGATTCTGATCCTGTCGGCCCCGATAATAACAGTTGGTTAAGCAAAGTTATTTCTAAGGCGGATCGAGTTATCGCTTGTTGGGGTGTAAATGGCAAATACATGGGCCGTGATAAAACAGTTTGTGCAATGGCTGATAAGATATTTTGTTTTGGGGTTACAAAAGATGGACATCCCCGACACCCGCTTCGTCTCGCAGCAAATACAGCGATTGAAATTTTTGACAGTAAACTTAGCAAAGGGAAATAGTAATGGCCAGTTTATTGACCAAACTGAAGATAAAAACTGAGTCGATGCCGACGCGCTGCGAAGTTTGCCACCAGTCTGATCAGTTTGATCCTGAAAAGAATCATTGCTCAAGGTGCGTAGGAGTAGCTCCCAAAGGACAAGGGGTAATAGAACAAGTAAAAGTTAATCTGAACCACAGATTACCAGTGTTTACAGTGGCCAAATACTCGGTTCATTCAGAGATTCTCCTGATGCTGGCAGTGATAGCAAGTGTAGTAGCAGGGTTTACCCAAGGCTTTTTAGAAATGTTTATTATCCTTTTTGGAAAATCATCGATAGTAGCAGATCCCTCAACTTTAACACTAATAAGTGAAATCGGCCCAATCGCTTCAATAGTAGCTGCTGTCAGTTGGGGTTTATTCTGGCTTAAGGAGCGTGATTCAAGAGATTTCTCGAAGTGGTTATTCTGGGTCAATCTAGCAATTTTCTGGATACCAGTGATTATAAAAATCATTAAGGATTTGATGCAATAGGATGAGTTACGAACTAAAGCAATTAGGCTTTGACAATATTGAAGCAAAAACTAATCACCACTTAAGCGGTGTGTTAGAGTCAAACAATGTAAGCAGCGCTAATACTTTATTAACGATATGCGGTAATGCTCGCCATATTCCACTTAGAGATAGCTGCATTGATTTGATATTAACTTCACCACCTTATTGGCGAAAGAAAGACTATGGAATTACGAATCAGATCGGCCAGGAAAGAACACCAAACGAATACATAGACTCGCTTATAGAGGTGCTTAAAGAGTGTCGGAGAGTATTACGACCACTTGGTGCGGTATTTATAAACATTGGTGACACATACTACAAAAAGAGTCTTATTGATATTCCAGGATTATTAGCTGCTGCAGCTCGCAAAGATAATTGGATAATACGAAACAAAATAGTTTGGGCAAAAGATAGTGGCAAACCAGAGCCTGTAAAGAATCGTTTAGTTAATCGACATGAATATATCTATCACCTTACTGTAAATACAAAGTATTACTATGATCTTTTTGGTTACTCAGTGAAGTATGGCAATGGGTCGAATCCTGGTGACGTTTGGTTGTTAGGCACAAGCAGCAATAATAGTGATCATCCTGCTCCATTCCCTGAAGAGTTAGTAGAGAGAATATTAACTTTGGCCTGCCCTAAAGAAGTTTGTTCTAGTTGCAACAGGCCGCGAAGAAGGATTGTTCGTAGAACCACTCAGCTTGATACAACCAGGCCGCAGGCTAGGAGAGCAATGCAGATCGCGAGAGCTGCTGGATTGACAGAGCAGCATATTGCAGCAATCCAGGCTACAGGTATCTCAGATGCAGGAAAAGGTAAAAGGTTTCAGATTGGTTCCGGTCGCAATAGCGCTGAAGTGATGAGATTAGCTACTGAGGCAAAGCAAGTATTGCGAGGATATTTTCGAGAGTTCGCCTGCGCACGCAAAGAATCGTTAGGCTGGACAGATTGCCATTGCGGCAAGGGGTTTATTACAGGAGCAGTGCTAGATCCATTTGCAGGTACCGGGACAGTACTGAGAGTTGCGAAAAGATTCGGCTTATCTGGAGTTGGAATTGATCTGAATCCAGAGAGCTGCAGAGAGATAAGCGAGGACCTGAAGGGCAAGGAACTGCTTGATAAGGTTTTCTCAAACAATGTAACCCAACCCTTATTAGTAGGCATTTAAACAGCTAATAAGGGTTAATCCAGACAAGAGAGTTACTAATTAATCATCGCCAAGAAGAGTTTTTGGCGAGATAGGGGAAGTTTTGCCTAAAGGACGGGAAGTCCAAGGAGGTTGGTCATGAGCAAAGTTGCAATAGCAGTTATCGACAATAAACAAGAAGATACCATAAGACTATGTAAGGTTTGTGGAAAGCCATTACCTAGCAACCGTGAAGGTGAGTACCACTTAAAGTGTTCTAAGCCTGGAGCTGGAACACTTAAGATCAAGACATCGCCGGCGCGAGTTGAGCGTGAGGACCTCGACGAAGAGCAAGATGATCTGAAAGAAGGAAATACTAAAGAGAAAAAGGCAAGCACTTGGAAAAACTTTGCCATCAATCCTGCCAAGAAGGCTGATGGATTCACTCGGCGCAAAGGTAGAGTAGCTAAACAAAACACAAAAGCTGCAGATCTTCCAGCACTGATACCATTGCCAAAGTTTGTTGGGGATCAGCTCAGTGTCACTGTTGTGGATGTAACACCAGCTCAAGCTGAATCCTGGTTAGCCCATTACAACTATGTTCATAACCGCAGGTTTCGCAAATGGCACGCTGAAGATCTCGCCAACACGATGCGAAAGAGAAAATTCCGAAAGGATACTGCAATCAACTTCGGTATCCTTGCAGGTCGCCCACACTTAGTTAATGGGCAACATACGCTCACAGCAGTAACGCTCTATGGTCAGCCTATTACCCTGGTTGTGCATCAGACAATTGTTCACTCTGAGAAAGAGCTAGAGGACCTCTACAATCATCATGACGTCGGGTTGAAACGAAATCTTGCCGACGCGCTTAACGCCAGTGATCTACCAAACAAAACCGGACTAACAATGCGCCAGGTGAAATTTGCGGCTGCAGCTCTACGTATATTACTAGCAGGCTTTCGTGCACCAAATATCGAGAATAGAAATAGAAGAATATCGCGCGATGATATGCTTGAAGCAATACTTGATTGGCAAGCCGAAGCACAAGCCTTTAATGATGCGCTAAGGGGCTGTGATTACACTTTTCGTCCAGCATTTGATCGTGGTCCAGTAATAGCCGTAGGGCTTATTACCTTCAGGTACGCACCAGAAAAAGCAAGAGAGTTTTGGACGACATTAGCCGCTGATGATGGCCTTACTAAAGGCTCACCATTAAAAGTGCTACGCAATAGATTGCTGGCTGTACGGTTATCTGACAGTGGAGAAAAGCGTGGCGAGAGAGTTACAGAAGCACACCTTTGCAGGATAGTAGCTGCAGCATGGAACGCCTGGATTGAAGGCAGCCAGATCGACCAGATCCACGTAAAAAATCCAAACGCACCGATTCGTATCAATCTTACTCCATACGATGGCGAGAATGGCAACGGAGTGAAAGTTGCCGACAACTAAACAAACCACTGCAAACAAGGAGAAAGAGATGATCTACGAGTACAAACTCATTCCGCTGGATAGAAGGACAGGCCGTCCATTGGCCTGTCCAATGCAAACGCCAGCCTGCATTAAAGTTGACGTTGATGTGCTGGTACCGCTGTTCGGCAAAGGAGGTCCTGAAAATATCGAAGTACAAATACTAGCACACACAGCCGCACGCATATTTTCAGAAATGTTTGGCGCTGATGTTTTCTACAGAGAAGAGAAAAAAGAAGGCATTGAAAGCGAGTGGAAGTATCAACAGGGATACGTACCCTCTAAAGCTTCAGGGCGGTCACAGTAAACGGCAGCCATAAAGGGAGATGGTTATGGAGTTCACAGTCAAAAAGAGTGTGTTTCAAAAAGAACTTAACTTCGTTCAGGGAGTAATCGAGAAGAAGGCTACTATACCTGTGCTGCAACATTTCTTGATCAGATCTGTTGGTCGAGATCAGATCAAGATTATTGGTACTGATATGGATTTGACTATACAGTGTCAGTGTGAGGCAGAGATTCAAAAGCCAGGCATTCTAGTCGTACAGGGCCGCAAACTCTATGACATCGTGCGCAACCTGCCTGAAGCAGATATAAATCTGAAGCTAGATGAAAAATCCTGGGCTGTACTTCAATGTGAGCGATCACGATTCCGTATTGCTGGTTTGCCTGAAGAGCATTTCCCTGCAGTACCAGAGCCTAAATCGTCAACAAGATCCATTTCTGCAGAGGTGTTGAAATGCCTGTTAGACCACACAATCTACGCAATAGCAAAAGGTGAGTCTCAGCGCTATGCCCTCAATGGCGCTCAGCTTGAATTGTCAGCTAATGTTGGCAGAATGGTTGCTACGGATGGTCATAGACTCAGCCTGGTTGAACACAAATCAGCAGCGTTAGGGAGTGGTGAGGTCAAAGCCCTGATACCAAGGAAAGCAATTGTTGAGCTAGAGAAGCTACTATCTGATGCAAAGGGTGATGAGGAGGTGCTATTTGATCAGGATTTTAATCATCTCTACTTCCAACTCGGCAACCGCACGCTAACAACTCGCACACTATCAGGGAAATTCCCAGACTATAAACAAGTGATACCTGAAGATCTCTCACATAGGATTACCTGTGAAAGAGTTGCTTTGAATGCAGCTATAGAACGAGCCTCATTAATGGCTGACGATAGAAGCAGAGGGGTCAAAGTAAGATTCTGGCAAGGGCATGCATATATTAGCGCGTGTAGTAGCGAGGTTGGAGAGGCTAACGAGACTATACCAGTTAATTATAATGGTGCCGAGATCGCTACCGGATTCAATCACGAATACTTAATAGATTTCCTTCAATCAACCAATTCTGAGCAAATATACATTGATTTCAAAGATGTAACCAGCCAAGCGATATTTCAGCCTACAAATGGAGATTTCACCTATTTAGGCGTAATTATGCCGATGCGGGTTTGAAATAAAGAGAGCAACCTATCAATGAGGAGAGATGCAAAATGGAAATAATAACGATTAGCGAACCATTGACAGAACGCCAGTTGGAAATAGTCAAGTTATTTGGAGAGGGAAAGACGTCAAAAGAAATTGGTGAGCTGCTTTCCATATCGTACCGAACTGTAGATGCACACAAAGCGAAAATTTATCTGAAATTAGGTATCAGTTCAGCAACACAATTGATCCATTTTGCAATCGCCATTGGCTTGGTTGAGTTACCAACTGTTGAAGGTTGTCAAGGGGTGATCAAGCAATGATAACCGTTAAGAAAATTACTCACCCCGAACGCTGTGAATTATGCCATCAAAGCGACTGCTTTGATCCTCAGACAAATACTTGCTCAAGATGTATAGCTTTGATGATAAGTAGCAACAGAACTATTGAACCGGTACAGCCCCAGTATGTTCCACCAACTGGATTGATTATATCCATCAAATTGTTAGGCATTGTTTTTCGAATAGTAGTATTACTTGCTTTTTCATTTTACTTTCTACCTTATTTAATGAAAGAAGGCATCTTAGCAATAGATTCAGTTCTTGCGGAACTGTCACCGCAAAACGACGTAGTACGGGCTGTGATCAAAATGATCTGTATGCTGTCAGGACTCTGTGCATTCATGCACCCAATCTTGGAAGGAACAAAAACATTTACAGATCTTCTTGAGAAGAGTTTGACCAAGTTAATCGGAAATAGAATCCAACTTAAGAAAAGCATTAGGAGCAACGAGAGAGAGGTGAGCTAATTCTATGAGTCAGTTCAGCTATGTAACAGGATTTTTGTTTGACGAGATAGGAGAGAGGGTGCTGCTTATTTGGAAGAAGAAACCATACTGGCAGGCAGGCTATTTGAATGGCATTGGCGGCCATATAGAGCGTGGAGAAACGCCAATTCAAGCAATGTGTAGAGAGTTCAAAGAAGAGACAGGAATCGATATTCAAGGCTGGCATCACTATGCAACTCTGGCAGGAAATAATCCTCAATGGGCCGTTCACTTCTTTTATGCCTACAGCGCAGTGTTAAACACAGTAACAAATATTGCACCGGTCACTGATGAGATCCCGTTTGTGGGTCTAGTAAGTAACATCAGTCAATACAGATTAATTCCAAATGCAGTCTGGTTAATACCAATGGCATTGGGCATGAGAAATGAGCGAGCTGGTTCATTTCTGATCGAAGAGGTCCCCAGCATCAGCACACAACATTGTATCAGCGGTAATGGAGATTAGTAATGAGCGAAAAAAAGCTTGCTAACTGTTACGTAGATCCGAAAGAGATTTACATGGGCTTGCTCAGTCAGGTGCACCAGGACTATGACGACTCGGAACCAAGCAATATCTATTTTGTACTGACGTTCAAAAATGGACTTAGATTGGTGCTATTGGGTGAAGGAGCGAAAGAATTTGATCAGATTATTGGCAAATTGGCGGTAGCAGGGAAGCTTAACCCGATCAAAGTCAGGAAAGGAATGGATTACTGAAATGCTAATTACAAAGCGAGGTGGCAACTTTATAAAACAATTTTCAGGACCTGGTGAGAACGATATCATCTGTTTCAAATTCTGGCAGGCCGTTGTTGCATCAGGTTGCCCAGGGGCTTGTAGTTACTGCTTCCTTCAGACCCAGAGGCCATACGGTACTGGTCAGTACGACATCAATGGTACTCTATTTGAGAACCTTCCTGACCTTGAACAAGAGGCTCGCAGATGGCTAAAACAACCCATTCCAACAGGTCTTATTGTAGGCGAGAATCAAGACGGGTTAGCATTTGAAAGACCATATAAACAAAAGCTAGGTGTTACACCATTGGAGATACTTGTTCCCTTATTTGAAGAAGAGAATCCCAATAACCACGTTCTAATTGTTCTATCAAAGTTTACAACCACTGAATACGCCGAAGCATTTGGAATGCTTAAAAACACAATATTTTCCTGGTCATTATCGCTACCAACAATCAGTAATCAATATGAGAAGAAAGTAGCTCCACTGGAGCAACGGTTAAGAAAGGCAGCCGAGTTGAAAC
>JBFLVQ010000466.1:0-7735 GCA_040758525.1 Acidobacteriota bacterium | reverse complement strand
GGGTGTCCTAACATACGCATAGCAAGTCCGTAGATCTTATCTTGGATAGCGCAGATTACCGCCTCCAAAGCGTTTTTATCGCCATTTTTAGCCTCTTCAACCAATACTTCTACTTTTGTTTCCATAAACAGATCCGGCCTTTAGACCTACCTTATACTATTAGACATAAGTGTTTGGAAAAGTGTGACAGAAAAATGCCAAGATTGCACAAATATTATGCACTTGATCTTATCTAGGAGATATTAGCGATAGTATTCTTGTAAGCTACAAACGCTTAGCTCTACTTGTTGTAACGATTCTATTGCGCTGACAATTGCCTGTGCACCAGTAATGGTAGTAATACAGGGAATATTATATTGAGTGGCTGTGTTCCGGATCGTCCAGGCATCGTAGCAAGAGAGACAATTGCGGGGTGTATTAATAATAAGAGTAATCTTCTTACTCTTAATCTGTTTGACCATCTCGTGAGGAATCTCTTTAACCTTAGCAAGTTCGACGGGCAAACCAACTTGTACAAGCCTGCTGTAGAGACTGCCTGTGATAATCAATTTAAATCCTAGTTGATTAAGTCGATGTGCAATACCAACCAGAGCCTCTTGATCTCGCTCACTAACACTAATCAGCACTGTACCTTCACAAGGCAGATGATTGCCTGCACTATATTGTGCTTTAAGATAAGCAACACTGAAGGTATCACCTATACCCATTACCTCACCGGTTGAGCGCATCTCAGGGCCTAAGATTGGATCGATACCAGGAAATTTGACAAATGGAAAGACAGGCGTCTTAATACAAAACTGCTTAACCGATAGTTCATCTGGTAAATTAAACTCAGCAAGCTTATGGCCAACCATTAATAGTGCAGCAATCTTCGCAATCGGCACACCTGTCGCTTTACTAACAAATGGCACGGTACGTGATGCGCGTGGGTTCGCTTCCAATACGTAGACACGGCCTGCTTTAACAGCAAATTGAATATTTACCAGACCTACAATACGCAGGGCGGCTGCCAATTTGCGTGTATAGTTACGCATTATCTCTATCTGTTCCTGTGCAATGGTAAAGGTTGGCAGCACAGAGGAACTATCACCCGAATGAATGCCTGCTTCTTCAATATGTTCTTGTATACCTGTAATTACTGTATGCTCACCATCAGAGAGCGCATCAACATCTACTTCCACAGCGCCTTCTAAGAAGCTATCGATTAAAATAGGACAATCCGATGAAACCTCGACTGCCTGACTTATATAACGTTCCAATCCTATATCATCATAAACAATTGCCATTGCGCGGCCACCCAACACATAACTTGGACGTATAAGTATAGGGTAGCCAATCTCAGCAACAACACGACGCGCCTCTGCAAGAGAGATTGCTGTACCATTATTGGGCTGAGCAATATCAAGCTCCTTAAGCAAGCAACCAAATCTTTTACGATCCTCTGCTAGATCGATCGACTCCGGTGAAGTACCAATTATTGGCACCCCAGCACATAGTAGTTTAAGAGCAAGATTAAGTGGTGTCTGCCCACCAAACTGTACAATCATACCCATTGGCTTCTCTATCTCGACAATATTCATTACATCTTCAAAAGTGATAGGCTCAAAATAGAGTCGATCTGCAGTATCATAATCGGTCGAGACAGTCTCAGGATTACAATTGACCATGATTGTCTCATAGCCTGCTTCTTTAAGTGCAAAACTGGCATGGCAACAACAATAGTCAAACTCTATTCCCTGTCCTATACGATTTGGCCCACTTCCTAAAATGATAATTTTGTTGCGGTTGGTAGGCTCAGCCTCACACTCCTCTGCATAACTAGAATATAGATATGGCGTATGTGATTCAAACTCTGCAGCACAAGTGTCAACCCGTTTATATACTGGGAGAATACCCATCTCCTCTCGCTGTGTGCGCAACTCTATCTCTGAACAGTTAAGTAGACTAGCTAAGTGTTGATCGGAAAGACCTGTGCGTTTGGCAGCAAATAGTAGCTTAGGCGAAAGCGTGGTTAACTTCTCTTGCTTGATCTGCTTCTGTAACTCAGCAATCTGGTGTAGTTGTCCTAAGAACCATCGATCAATACTGGCCAATTGATAGAGCATATCAACTGTCCAGCCACGTGCAAACGCCTCACATAGATAGGTAAGTCGATAAGCGTTAGGAGTTGAGATATAGCAGCGTAACTCATCGTCGGTAACTGTGCTATTGCCACCAAAGCTCTTGCCAGTCTCTAGCGAACGCATACCTTTAAGCAGAGCCTCTTTGAAGCTAGCACCAATAGCCATTACCTCGCCTACCGATTTCATCTGTGTGCCTAACGTAGGATTAGCAGCAGGAAATTTCTCAAAAGCCCATTTAGGAATCTTTACTACTACATAATCGATCATAGGTTCAAAACTGGCAGGTGTTCTTTTAGTAATATCATTTGATATCTCATCAAGAGTATAACCAATGGCTAGTTTGGCTGCTATCTTGGCAATAGGAAAACCAGTAGCTTTGGAAGCCAGTGCCGAGGAGCGTGATACACGTGGATTCATTTCGATAATGCGCAATTGACCATTATAGGGATTTACAGCAAATTGTATATTTGAGCCACCTGTCTCAACACCTACTTTACGTATTACCTTGATGGCAGCATCACGCATCTGCTGATATTCACGGTCAGTGAGAGTCTGTGCAGGAGCAACTGTGATCGAATCACCAGTATGTATACCCATAGGATCAAAATTTTCAATCGAGCAGATTATAACTACGTTATCTGCCAGATCACGCATTACTTCAAGTTCATACTCTTTCCAACCTATGATAGATTCCTCAATCAATATTTCATGAATAGGGCTAAGATTAAGACCAGTAGTAACTATTTCGATAAACTCTTCACTGTTATAAGCTGTGCCACCACCTGAACCACCTAGTGTAAATGAAGGTCGTATGATCGCCGGGTAACCAATCTCTTCGACGGCAATAATCGCCTGCTCAAGTGTGTTAGCAAAAGCTGCGCGTGGCATCTTTAGTTCGATCTCATCCATTGCTTGCTTGAAGAGTCTACGATCTTCAGCCACTTTTATGGCGGCGAGTTTGGCGCCGATCAGTTCTACTTTGTAAGTATCTAGTACTCCTGATTCGCTTAACGCAACCGCCAAATTCAGAGCAGTTTGACCGCCTACTGTAGGCAATAATGCTTGTGGTCGTTCTCGTTCGATCACAGCGGTTACACTATCAACAGTGAGTGGCTCTATATAGGTTCGGTCAGCCAACTCTGGATCGGTCATAATCGTAGCCGGATTCGAGTTTATTAAGACAACTTCGAATCCCTCTTGTTTAAGCGCCTTGCAGGCTTGTGTACCGGAATAATCAAATTCACAGGCTTGACCGATAGTGATTGGTCCTGAACCAATAATAAGGATTTTCTTGATGTCCGTGCGTTTAGGCATCTCTCTTTCCTTATGCAGATTTAACCATCACGGACTGGGTGGTTAAATAATAGAACTGATCAAATAGGTGTGAACCATCATGTGGTCCAGGAGATGCCTCTGGATGGTATTGCACAGAGAAGATTGGTAGATGTCTATGACGCATACCTTCAACAGTCTGATCGTTTAAATTAATATGTGTGATCTCAATCTCATCAGGGATAGAATCAATATCAACGGCAAATCCATGATTATGTGCAGTAATCTCAACACGCCCTGTCATTAAGTTTTTAACAGGGTGATTGCCACCTCTATGGCCAAACTTAAGCTTATAGGTCTTACTACCAAAAGCAAGTCCTAGCAATTGATGACCTAAACAGATACCAAAAATAGGGTAGCGTTGAGCAAGTTGATGAATGGTACTTGTTATCGAGATCAATGGTTCTGGATCGCCTGGACCATTGGAAAGAAAGATGCCATCTGGCGACATATCGCTGACTTCATCAGCAGAAGTATTATATGGTACAACTGTGACACGAAATCCACGCCTAGCTAATGAACGTAAGATACTGTATTTGATTCCAAAATCATAAGCGATAATGTGAGGCCTAACCATTACTGCCGCACGGTTATCTTCACTCCATTGGTAGGAATGTCTACAGCTTACTTCTCTAGCTAGAGCCCGCCCAAGCATACTTGGTGAAATCTCTACCCGCCGCAAGAGTGTTTTTATATCGCTCTCATCAGTTGAGATAATACCACGCATGGCACCACGCTCACGTAGATGCCTTACTAGTCTGCGTGTATCGATCCCGGCAATACCAACGATATTATGTTCTGCTAAAAAATCGCCTAGCGAACACTTGGCCCGCCAATTACTTACCACTTCGGAGTATTCACGTACAACAAAACCGGCTGCGAATGGTCTAGCAGATTCGCTATCCTCATAATTGACTCCATAGTTACCAATCTCAGGATAGGTCATTACAATGATCTGTCCCGCATAAGAGGGGTCGGTAAGAATCTCTTGATAACCAGTAAACGAAGTATTAAAGACAACCTCACCACAGGTCTCACCGCTAGCTCCAAAACTGTAACCCTTAAAGATCGCTCCATCTTCAAGTACAAGTAATGCTGTCTGCTGTCTCAATGTACTCTTCCTCTGTGCTCTAGATATAATTTATGTATGAAGCATTGTACCGGCCCCACCTTCGGTGAAGACCTCTGCGAGCAACGATCCTCGCTTCATACCATTTATGATATGAACCGACTGCACTCCTGCTTCAATTGCAGCAAGGGCAGCCTCTACTTTAGGAATCATGCCACCGGTAATCACCTTATCACTGATTAGTGTTTTTGCCTGAACACTAGTAAGACGGCTGATAAGTTGTTCTTGTAGATCCAGCACACCATCCACATCAGTAGCAACAATCCATTTCTCTACTTTCAATTCAGCAGCAATAGATGATGCCACTGTGTCAGCATTAACATTATAGACATCTCCATTGCTATCAGCCGCCAGTGAGGCAATCACAGGGACAAAATTGTTCTCAATTAATGTAGTAATAAGCTTGGGATTAACATCTAAAATATCACCAACAAATCCATAGTCTATAGTCTGCTGTTGACCAGTTTTAGCATCCACAACTGTCTGTGGAAGTCGCCGCTTAGCATAAAGAATATTGCCATCTACACCACTAAGCCCTACAGGTTGAACACCAGCGCGTCTTAATGCACCCAAGATCTCTATATTGATCTTACCAGCAAAGACCATCTTCACTACATCCAGTGTCTTTTCATCTGTGATACGCCGACCATTGATAATCTTTGGTTCGATGCCTAGTTTTTCACTAAGTTCGGTTGCCTGTTTTCCTCCTCCATGTACGGTAACAACTTTAATTCCCACTTGTGCACATAGAGCGATCTCTTCACAAAATGAGGTAAGTGTGTCTGAGTTATCAGCAACCTCACCGCCAAACTTGATTACAAAAGTCTGTCCTTTGAACTTCTTAATATAGGGCAGAGCTTCTCGCAGCATATTCACATCTTTCATGCCAGCATCTCCATTAAAATTGCTTTTTGTACGTGCAAACGATTTTCGGCAATATCGTAAATGGCATTCTGTTGCGACTCTAGTAGATCATCAGCAATCTCTACATTACGCCGTAATGGCATACAGTGCATAAATGTTGCCTTGCCGATCTTTTCCAGATCAACCATCCAGTTCTGATACTTCTCACTAGGCGGCTTACCATAATCCAATAGTGAGCCCCAGGATTTTGCATATACTACTTGTTGCTCTTTAAGAACCTTTGGATCATGCACTACCTTTACATTGCCTAGTTGATCCATCACTTTATTAGGTAATGGAAAATCTGCTGGAGCAACTATTGTTAAGTCACAGCCAAACTGTTTTGCTGCAATCGCGAATGAATTAGGAACTGCAGTTGGTAATGCTTTAATATGATATGCCCAGGCAAGCGCAACCTTTACTCCATCTGTCTTACCAAATCGTTCTTTTATCGTCATCATATCAGCCATAGCTTGACAAGGATGATACAAACACGACTCTAAGTTGATGATAGGAACAGTGGCATAGGTACGGAATGCCTCGATTACAGGATCGGTCATATCTTCATCAAAATTTTTTATTTCCGGAAAACTGCGTATACAGATAGCATCGAAGTAGCGCGAGAGTACTCGCGCAGCATCTTTTACATGTTCTGCCTTGTCGGCATTCATCACAGCGCCTTCGCGAAACTCTAACTTCCATACTCCTGAACCAACCTCAAGCGTTGTTGAATGTCCACCTAAATGAGCAATTGCTACTTCAAAACTGGCCCGTGTACGTAGCGAGCTGTTAAAGAAGAGTAATGCTATCGATCTGCCTGTTAATGCATCTGAGCGTCGATTCTTATTCTCTATCGCACTCTTTATGATACTCTCTAATCTCTCTCTAGAATGCTCGCCAGTGTTGATAAAATGTCTCATTACAAACACTCCCTCAATATGTTGATGAACTCCTCTGCTTCATGTTTTTGCAGAACTAGCGGAGGAAGCAGCCGAATAACAGTACTGTCATCGGAGGTGCCAACAATCACACCACATTCAAGAAGTTTTCTTTGCAACTCTGAGGCAGGTTGAGCTGTCTTTACACCTAACAGAAAACCTAGCCCCCGAACCTCCTCTATAGCGGGCAATTTTTGCAGCGCTGTACGTAGAAAAGCACCCACAGACTCAACCCTTGCAAGCAACTGTTCACGCTCGATCACTTCCAGGGTTGCCAACATTGCTGCCATTGCAATAGGTCCAGCACCAAAGGTGGCGCCATATTCGCCATACTGTACCTTATCTGCTACCGCTTGGGAGACCAGTATGGCTGAGAGCGGAATACCAGATGCTATCCCTTTTGCTAAACAGATGATGTCTGGTACTACACCAAATCGACCAGCAAAGAACATTGTGCCGGTACGCCCTATACCAGTCTGAACCTCATCATAGATAAGGTATGCTCCATATTGGCTGGTTAACTCTCGTAATTCTTGATAGAACTCTGATGGCGCAATTCTACAACCAGCCATAGATTGAACACCCTCTAAGATCACCGCGGCTGTGTTTGAATTGATCCGCGCACGTATACTGGCGATATCAGCAAATGCACAGATGATAATATCGGAAAGTTGATAAGGCGCATATTGACGATACTTTGATGTACCTGTGACATTGGTTGAGAGTAGTGTACGACCATGAAACCCTCCCTCAAATGCAATGAGTTGTTTGCGTCCGGTCTGTAGTACGGCCATCTTCAAAGCATTTTCAATTGCTTCTGCACCCGAGTTGGCAAAGAGTACACTAGTAATACCCTTGGGTGCATATGATAACAACTTTTCTGTTGCCGCCCGACGTACCTCTAGATCTACTACATTAGAGTAGAAGACCAATCTCTTTGCCTGTTCTGTTATCGCTGCTACAACTTGAGGATGCGCATGCCCAGTAGAGACTACTGCATGCCCAGCATACATATCCAAGTATCTCTTGCCTGCCGTATCCCACACATATGAGCCTTCACCATGGGTAATTGTTATCGACAGCATCTTGTATGTTTTTACTAATGCCATTTTGCCTTCCCATATCAAGGATTCAGACCAAAACTCTTTAAACCGGCTGCTTCTTCAAATCCCTGTATTATGTTGAAACACTGTAAAGCCTGAGCTGCGCCGCCTTTTAAGAGATTATCTATTGCCGCCATTACTATGGCAGTTTGACCATTCGACTCGATACTGATATCACAGAAGTTTGTTCCTCGAACCCACTTGATA
>JBFLVQ010000465.1:0-7747 GCA_040758525.1 Acidobacteriota bacterium | reverse complement strand
TTGTATAGAGATCGGTGAAAATCTGCTGGAAAAAGCCTACCTGATCCCATTAACAGCCACCTATCCGCTAGGTAAATTACGCTTTTCGGCTTGCCTCAAGCACCAAGCATTTGTGATAATTCTCTTTAAGCCCGGACCATCAGTCTGCTGTCATTGTCTACTGGAGGTGAATTATGATCTCCCTGGTATCTAGATATATCTCGTTGTCAAATATGTCTGTGCGGCGGCTTGGTTGTCTATTCTGTCTGTTTGCCTGTGCTGTTACGGCCTGGCCACAAGGTAATGGACATACGCTACGTGGTAAAGTTTACATCCCCACGGGTGCTCCTACACAGAAAGCTGTGCGTGTACAACTACTCTCGCGTGGAGCAGTATTGGCAGAGGCTTATACAGACGCCTCGGGCAGTTATGCTTTTACCAATGTTGCTGATGGCTCTTACCAGCTTGTTGCCGAAGGTGATGAGCGTACTTATGAGAGAACCATATTGGATATCGAGATCTCGTTTATTTCCGCTAATCGTGTTCCACAGATCATTACACGTAATATTACCCTAATGGCAAAGACTGAGGAGCTAGCCAGTATACCTCCTGGCGAAGTGAATGTTAGTGTACCTAAAGATGCCAAGAAGAAGTATGAAAAAGGCGTCAAAAGCTCTAAAGGTGGAAAATCGCAAGAGGCAATAGAGAATTTCCAAGAAGCAGTCAAGCTACATCCAGACTATTTCGATGCCTATTTAGCGCTTGGTGAGGAATGTACCAAGCTACGCAATTTTCCTGCTGCACATGCGGCTTTCTCAAAAGCGATTCTAATCAAGCCAAAACTACCACAAGGCCATGCCAGCTTAGGAATGGTACTAGTCAAATCTGGAGAGCATAATGCTGCTGTGCCAGTACTACGAGAGGCGCTTGAACTAGGTGGGCGTGTGTCAGCAACCTATCTTTTCCTTGGCGTTGCCCTAATGGAAACAGGTATTCACAACGAGGCAGAAGAGATGATGCTAAAAGCCCTTGAGCTAAGCGATGACCAGCAACCTGGTATACATCTATTTCTGTCTAATCTCTATAACCGTATGGGTAATCGTGATAAGACATTAAAACATTTGGAAGCTTATGTGCAGGCAGCCCCCACTGCCCCCAATGTAGAAGAGATACAAAAGTTGATTAAGCGGCTAAAGGAGCAGAAATAGTTCCGACGATTATGAACCATCAGATATCTAAAATTCCTAAAGGTGTGCGCTATTTCTTTGGTCAAGAAGTAGTGCGACGAAGAGCTATTGAACAGTCTATCCTAACAGTGTTCCAAGGCTGGTCTTATCATGAGATTATCTTACCGATCTTTGACTATCATAAACTCTTTGCGCTTGGTATGGGCGCAGAAGCAGCCGAACACACCTATCGCTTTATCGATCCAGATGGTGAGTTATTAGCGCTACGCCCTGACCTTACTTCACTGGTAGCACGTACAGTAGCAGCACGCTTTGCCGAGGTAACACGACCAATACGGCTCTGTTATAGCGGCGAAGTCTTCCGCTATCGGGAGGCACATGAGCAGCGCCCACATGATTTTCATCAGCTCGGTCTTGAGCATATCGGCAATGATCGGCTGGAAGCCGATGTTGAGGTGTTGCTTATTGCTATTGAGGTACTTACTGCACTGGGCATGACAAATTTTAAGATCGCGCTAGGCCAAGTAAACTTCTTTAATGGTATCCTGGCACAGTTAGGATTGGATGTTGAACAGGGACAATGGCTACGTCACTTAGTTGATAGCCGCAATATACAGGAGATAGATCGCTTTCTCGTAGACCGTTTAGCAAAAACAGAACGTGCCCAGCTATGCCGACTTACACAACTTTCTGGTAAGCGCGAGATCCTTAAGGAAGCGCGTACACTCGCCATCAACAATACCTGTCAGACGGCACTTGATGATTTGGAAGGCATTTTAGGTATTGCTGAAGTACTTGGCATAGATCGTTATATAGAGATAGATCTAGGCGATGTACATGGTCTTGATTACTACACCGGTATGACATTCAAAATTTACGGAGAAGGACTTGGCTCAGCGATCGGCAGCGGCGGCCGTTACGATAGCCTGCTAAAGAATTTTGGTTTTGATGAGCCTGCGGTGGGCTTCCAACTTTCACTCGATTGGCTTGCTCAGATCGCTCCTGTGCCAGACCTAGACACTGGAGCAACGCAACAGCTACTCGCCTCACAAGACCTGGTTAAGGTCTTTCGTCAGGCACAGCAACTGCGCGCTCAGGGCAAGTGTGTCGAGATTGGCAATCTCACCAATTTTCCCCAGACATAAAAAACTATTTGCAAGATCGCGATTATACTGATAATAACTAGTGCCGTAATGTCAAATAGTAAAATAGCTGGGCCATCTTATGCGAACAAGCGAACAGATTCAGGCAGAGATTGGGAGGCGCTTAGGGTTCCTACCACCTTTCTTTGCACCTGCAGTGGAAAATCCATTAATGCTAGAGAACCTCTGGCAACAGATGCGTGTGGGCTATCTGGATAACCCTTTACCAGCCCTCTTCAAAGAGAGGTTATGCGCCTATTTAGCTCGCTTTTCTACATCTCCCTACTGCTTGGCTTGCCATAGCTGTGGGCTCTACTCTATGGGTCTGAATGCCCAGGCGCTATGGGATTTGATCGAGTCTCGCCCCCCTAGTATTGGGCAGATAACCGAGCAACTTACCACCCTCAAAGACAAGTCTGGCCCACTAACAAATCCGTCCTCGCTTAACCCTGTAGTAGAGAAACAGCTCTGGCTCTGTTCGATCGCAGTCCACTTAAGCTGGGATGTGAATGCGCACTGCCGGCAGGAATTGCGTCGCCTGATGGGAACAGACTATTTGCACCTGATTGCATTACTCAGCTTTATTAAGACCGCACATTTTTGGACAGAAGTCCATACTGAGATCGAATACTTAGCTGATCAGCGGGTACAGAAATATTTACCGCACCTGATTAAGAGTGAACCTCGTTGGCAGGTTCTTATGCATGGAGGACGTGAACTACTTAAGCCAATGCGTGGTTTGCAAGAAGGTAAACAGATTCCAGAAAGTCAGTTCCAACGCGCAGAACAGGCACTGCGAGAGAGCGAAGCTTGCAAGGTGGCGATCCTAGAGTCGGCACTTGATGCAATTATAATTGCCAATCATGAAGGGAATATTATTGAATTTAATCCTGCGGCTGAGCGTATGTTTGGCTATCTGCGTGAAGAGGTACTGGATAAAGAGATGTCTAAACTGATCTTCTCGCCCCTCTCGCGTCATAGCCAGCGCCAAGGAGTAGCAAATTATCTTGCTACTGGAGAACAACTCTCCTTAGGCAAACGCTTTGAAACTACTGCCCGACGTGCTGATGGCAGCGAATTTCCTGCTGAACTTACCATCACACCTAGTGGTTTACAAGGCATGCTGCTCTTTATCAGCTATGTGCGTGATATTACTGAGCGCAAACGTGCTGAAGAAGCGCTACGTAAGAGCGAGGCAGAGAAGCATGCACTTATTAACTCTATTCCAGACCTGATGTTTCGTATAAGCCGTGATGGCATCCTGCTTGATTACATTGCTACTCGCAATGAACAGCTCTTTCTTACCCCTGCACAATTCCTAGGTAAAAAAGTTAATGATGTGATGCCGCCAGATTTCGCCACTAAGTGTATGCGACTACTTGAGCGTGCACTTACACTCAAAGAACTACAGATCTTTGAATACGAATTGCCTATCAATGGCGAGTTACGCAACTATGAGGCACGTATTGTTGTGAGTGGCGAGGATGAAGTATTGGCAATTGTACGTAACATCACTGAACGTAAACAGGCAGAGCGTGAGCAGGCAAGACTACAAGTAGAGATACAAAATGCTGCTTCGGTATGGCGGACGACGGTTGATGCAATCGATTCACTTATCCTTACAGTCAATGCAGAGGGCTGTATTTTGCGTATGAACCGCGCTGCTAAGGAACTGCTAAAGAACGATTACAAAGATAATATAGGACAGCTAATCGAAACCTTGGGCAACGAGCAACCCTGGCAGCAGGCGGCTGAATGTATACGTCTTACCTGTAAGACACGCACACGGGCAAGCTGTCAAGTGCGGGACACTGGAAATGGAAAGACTTGGGAGATCTTAGCAAACCTTATGGGAGAGTCTAGCGATGGCGATGAATTGATTATTGTTGTGGCACGTGACATTACCCAGATGGTAGAACTGCAAGAGTCACTACGTCGCAATGAGACTATGTCGGCAATGGGCGCGCTGGTGGCTGGTGTTGCTCACGAGGTACGTAATCCCCTCTTTGGTGTGTCTGCGACCCTGGATGCCTTTGAAGCCCGTTTTGGTATGCAAGAAGAGTACAAACGCTACATAAATGTGTTGCGGGGAGAGTTGGATCGTATGACGGAATTGATGCGAGAGTTGCTCGAATATGGTAAACCACCTACGCTAGAACTTTCCCCTGGTCTGCTTGAGGAGGTTGTTGCACAGGCAGTGAACTCCTGTACCCCACTGGCTGAGCGCACTGGTGTTAAGATCGTCAATAATATCAATCGAGAGTTTGTCTCCTTTTTGATGGATCGCCGACGGCTATTGCAAGTCTTCCAGAATCTACTAGAGAATGCTATACAGCATTCCCCAGCCGGCCAGACAGTTATCATTGATGCAGAAGAGATCAGTCGAGAGGGCCAGATCTGTATTGAGTGCATGGTCAAAGACAGTGGTTCTGGTTTCCGTGCCGAAGATCTACCTAAGATTTTTGAACCATTCTTTACTCGTCGTCGAGGTGGTACAGGTTTAGGACTCTCTATTGTTCAACGAATTATGGACGAGCATGGCGGGAAGGTATTAGCAAGCAATCATCCAGAAGGTGGCGCCGTTATGACGGTACGTTTCCCTCTCAGGCAACAGTGATTCAAAGAAAGGAGACCCCTGCGCGTGGCAAGGCACAAGATCTTACTGGTCGATGATGAAGCAAGTATCAGGTTCGGTATACATGACTTTCTAGAAGCACAAGGGTATGAAGTAGAGGAGGCGGGTAGCTGCCAAGAAGCGCATGAACTGTTTCAAGCTTCACGGCCAGACGTCGCCATTATTGATTACCTACTTCCAGATGGTAATGCGCTTGAACTGTTGCCGCGTCTAAAGGCACTCAATCCAGCCGTACCGCTAGTGATTTTAACCGCACATGGCTCGATAGATCTGGCCGTACGCGCAATTAAAGAGGGCGCCGATCAATTCCTTACCAAGCCAATCGAGTTATCTGCACTATTAGTCATTCTGCAGCGTAGCCTAGAGAACCAGCGTAACCGACAGAAACAGATGGCTGGTCGCGCCCGTCAGGCTCGCGAGGCGATCAATCCTTTCTTAGGCACTAGCGTGGTGATACGCAAATTGTCTGACCAGGCTAACAAAGTGCTCTCTTCAGAAAGTCCCATCTTGATCCAAGGAGAGACTGGTACTGGCAAAGGAGTGCTAGCACGCTGGCTGCACAATAATGGTCCTCGTAGCGATGAGGCGTTTGTTGATCTTAATTGTGCTGGATTATCACGTGAGTTTCTTGAGACAGAACTCTTTGGTCATGAGAAAGGCGCCTTTACGGGCGCTGTCACCGCCAAAATGGGATTACTAGAAGTAGCCCACCGAGGTACGGTCTTTCTTGATGAGATCGGCGATGTCGATATGCAGGTCCAGCCCAAGCTTCTTAAGGTACTAGAAGAGAAGCGGTTTCGCCGGCTTGGCGATGTACGCGACCGACAGGTTGATATACGGCTGATTGCTGCTACACATCAAGATTTAAACCTACTGGTTTGGGAGAAGAAGTTCCGCAGCGATCTATATTTTCGTATCAGCACCATTCCACTACTAGTTCCCCCCCTACGTGAAAGAACTGAGGATATCCCTGTCCTTGCCACCCATATGTTGGAAGGGATCGCCATTGACTTAGGGCGTGGCGAGGCGAAACTCTCATCTGCTGCTGTTAAGGCGCTACAGACCTATACTTGGCCAGGCAATATACGCGAATTGCGCAATGTGCTTGAACGTGCCTTGCTACTTAGTGAAACTAATCTATTGGATTGTCATGATCTGCGTTTTGATCTATCTACACGTACCGATAATTGGTCGGTCGCCACTAGCTTGACCTTGGAGGAATTGGAACGTCAATATATCGAGCGAGTACTACAGGCAGAAAACGGTCATGTCAATGAGGCTGCGAAAAAGCTCGGTATACCACGCAGTTCACTCTATCAAAAGATCAAGAAGTACCAGATCGATCTGTCTAAAACCTAGACGCGCATTTCCAATTATTAGACAAGCACGTCTACAGACAGTTTTTCCCCTTTACCAAGCTACTATATTCACACCACTTACCATACCCGGCAGGGGCTCTAAAGAATGGCACCGCTCTTGCTAAAAACAGCTAAGAGGGAAAAATGGAGAGCACTAATAAAAGACACAGTATTCTCGTAGTGGATGACGAGGAGACAATCCTGTTTGGTATGTGCGACTACTTCCTTGCACATGGTTATCAGGTTGATTGCGCCCGTGCACTAGTAGAGGCGCAAACATTGCTCGAGCAGAATACCTATTCTTTAGTAATTGCCGATCTGCGGCTAACTGGCAGCGCCACAACAGAGGGGTTGGAGCTTGCTGAATATATACGTGTGAATGCGCCGCACACTCGTATTATCTTGCTAACTGCCTATGGCAATCAGGAGATCGAAATGAAAGCACGCCGACGCGGTGTGGATGCATTTCTTAATAAGCCTAAACCGATGGCGGAAATGGCTCAGATCGTCTCCTTGCTGCTCGCTCAGCAATCTTGAATATTTTACGTTTACCATAGAAAACAATGAGATCCATTATTTTCTTAGGCAGTGAGCAATCGCCTATCACTGCCAGCCAATGATAGGGTGCAGCGAGGAGAGAAGAAGTTGCCAAGCCAAAAGAAGATATTGCTTGTGGATGATTCTGCTATCACACTAATGATGGAACGTATGATTCTGAAAGATGGCCATTACAACTTTATTCTTGCCAAGGATGGCCAAGAGGCAATAGAAAAGGCGCTCAGAGAACAGCCAGATCTTATTCTAATGGATGTTATCATGCCAAAGATGAATGGATTTGAAGCCTGTCGGCGTCTGCGACAAGTAGAACTGACACGCTCGATCCCAATAATTATTGTCACCTCATTAGGTGAGAATGAGGATCGCCAAAAGGGATTTGAAAGCGGCTGTAATGACTATATTATCAAGCCGCTGAGAAGTACAGAGCTGCTCTCAAAGATTAAACCTTATCTGGAAGATTGACTAACTATAGCTATTATTTAGTCAGTTCTACATGGCCACCAGGCTGGTAATTAACTACTGCATCACCACTACCCTTTTCAATAATGGAAACAATTCCATTAGGTACACTATGGCGCCATAACCCATACCATTTCTTTGCCAAGTTACGGCGTTCAGTTTCACTCAATTTGAACCAGCGTTCATTGACTTCAATAACAAGCAGGCGAGGAAGCTTTTCGCTCTGTTCAGCGCGTTCTACACCTGCTTCGTCACGAACCGCCTCACTATTTAAGTAGGCAACCACCTTTTCTCTTGGAATGGTATGCCCAAAGGCCGTTATGGCGCAGATTATTAAAATCGAGATGGAAATCGTAAAGCTTCTCATTGATCTCCTCACGTTGCAAAAGCGGTTTTACAAGCTCCTGTAGTGGCTTGCCGAGGGTCTCA
>JBFLVQ010000464.1:0-7748 GCA_040758525.1 Acidobacteriota bacterium | reverse complement strand
GTACAAGCTGCCAGTGAGGCTCACACATTGGTTTGTTGTAAGCGATCGAGCGTTCTCTGCAACTTGGCATTGTGCAAGTGGGTACCATGGTCTTTGTCCTATTGCTGTGTCTTGCGATATTGAGCTAACTCTCTTTGCGTTTTGGCTAACTCATCAGAAAGCTTGATGGCGAATTGCACAACTTGATAGACTTGTTGTTTCAAGGCTAAGTTTTCCCTGACCATTTGTTGCATACGCTCTTGCATATCAATGAGTGCATCAGCCTCAGCAATCTTCTCAGCCAGGGTAGGAGTGTTGTAATAAAGATGAGCGTCAATAGTTGCTCGCGCTACTTCCTTATGGCCCATTACCTCAAAAAGCTCTGTAAGATCAGACATAACTCTACCTCTTTGGTCATAGTAAAATGCAAAAGCAATTCAATAACTATCAGCAGGATCACAAGTCCTATCCCAAGGATTATCGAGATGCGCATAAAGAACCGGTTAAATTCAGCTTCCAGCTCTTCATTAGTCATCTTGCTGTTGTTCACAGTTAGGTTCTCCTTTATTGAGCTATGGCGGGGGAGGGATTCGAACCCTCAACCTCGGAGTTATGAGCACCGTGACCTTTCCATTTGGTCTTCCCCGCAGAAAAAGCGAGCTTGTTAGCCCGCCAGTAAGTCAGCAAAGGGGACAGTCCTTTCGCTGAAATTGCCCGCAATAGCGGGAAGGGCCGTGTCTCGGTACTGCCCCGAGCGATAGGGTTGGCAGACATTGCCGGCTTAAGCATCCGTTCATTTTATGGAGATCCTGTTAAAGGTCGGACTCTCTTAATCAAGTCTTGGCTTAGAACTCCTTCATAGCAGTATTTCGCTATATCTTCACCTTGACTCTTACTGATCAAGCCCCGGTGCCCAGGAATACGGGTCTCGCTCCATGCCCTCACGGTTGTACCTATTCATCTGTCTATGGCTGCACTCGCAGCTTCCACGACCATAAGAGTGGCTGCAGCACCAAAGGAGATTCAGTCACGGTAAAGGAGATACGCAAGCAGCCTACATCTCCATTAGTGCTACAGCCACAATTGATGGGCACTCAGTTGTGCCCTAACTCAAAGATCACTTACTAAGGCTGGTTAGGGAATCGAACCCTATTGAGTTACCGTGCGTTGACTCTTTGCGCGGACTCTACCTACTGCGATTTAGTCTCGATCGCACCAGCCATTGTTGAAGCCGAGGAGTAGACCGTCAGAGTATGGGTCTTAGATCTACCCTTCGGCTTAACCCTACTGACTTGTCGTGAACTCGCGCTGGAATAGAAGTGCTTAACAAGCGTTTGGGAAACTTGCAATCTCTAGGCTGATCTTCACAATATCCTGTGGCTGTATTACCGCCAGCGTACTGTGATAAACTTACAAAAGTTAAAAACATAAAAAGAAACTCGAACTCAGGTCTATCATGGCGAACACAACAATAACTATTAGCGAACGGTCCCAAAAAACTCTCAACGAGTTGGCCACTCAAACAGGCGAGCCAATCGAACAGATTATTGAGCAGGCGCTTGAACAATACTTCAAAGCCCTTCAACTCTATGCCCGTGGCTTCTTTATCAATGAAGTCAACGCTGGCTATGCAAAGCTCAGAAGTGATCCACAAGCCTGGAAAGAAGAACTTGAAGAAAGAGCTGTCTGGGACAACACATTAATGGACGGCTTAGATCCTGATGAACAGTGGACCGAAGATGGTAATGTGATCACCCGTGACAACCATTAGTCCTTCTCGCGGCGAAATCTGGATGGGAGATTTGGAGTCTGGTCGAGGCCACGAACAAGCTGGTCGGCGACCACTACTGATAATTTCCGACTCCACTTATAACCGTGGGCCTGCCAGCTTAGTTATTGTCTTGCCAATTACCAGCAAGGCAAAGAACATCGCATCGCACATTGCGATAGTTCCTCCAGAGGGTGGCCTTAAAGTTCCCAGCTTCATAATGTGTGAAGCAATCAGATCTATCTCTAAAGAAAGATTGACTGGCTGGCTAGGAACAGTTTCAAATGCCACCCTTTCAGCAGTGGAAGCAAAGCTGAAAGCGATTCTTTGCCTCTAGCTCCTTAACACCACGAATTATTGGCTTTTCAAAGAACTTACTTGCCTTGTTCCATTAATAACTGCTGGCATTCCATTCCCTCATTCGCGCACTCTGTCTGGCCAGCTTTCCTCAAGGGCCTAGTCTCTACATATCTGAGACGCGGGCAGCTACGAGAGCAAAATGGAAAACTCCCTGCAAATATGCCGGAAAGATACTATGAATTAATAGTATTGTCAATTGACAATACGCTATTATGCCTGTAAACTCGGCTTATTGTTACTATGAATTCATAGCAACAAGATATTTATGGCTAGCTCTTTTTAGAACGGGCGTCTTTTGCATCTAGCTCGTCACGTAGTGCAAAAAGCTTTGCCGTATAGCGACCACTGGGAACTTGGCGACCATATTCCCAATGCTGGTACTGGCTGGTCTTAACGCCTAAGCGTTTCGCCATTTCAGCTTGTGTATAACCTGCTCGCTCTCTCAATTCTTTGCAGAGAGCCGCAAGGTCAATATCTGGAAGCGGTTTCATACTGCCATTGTACTCAAGATAGGTCGCTATTGCCATAATCCTTAGTAGAACTTTATGTTCCAGCTATTTGACAACCAGTTATTTCAAACATCTATACCAGTAATCAGTAAATCTAAGCAGAGCGGCTGGTGCTAACGTGATGCGAACGTTCAAAACTATCGACTGATCTTACTTGCGACCAATCGCTCTCAACGATCGCCACTGTACCTGTAAAAATCAGAGTTGTCAAGCTAACTATTATGTAAAAATGGTGAAAATCATATCTTAAGATCAGAAACGTTGACTTTATATGTACCTGTAAGGTAAATTTGCGAACAGCGAATTTGAGGATTTCTGAAGCTAACAGTACCTGTAGTTGACTAAGCGTGGCTTTAAGGCATAAGATTTGGTGCAAAGAATGTCAAAGGTCGAGGTTGCCAGATTGATTATCGAACCAATTCAATGCCATTGTACTCGCTGTCATGGTGATTGGGAGACACGCGATAAAACAGGTAAGGGGCATAAAATTCCCCCTCGGTGTGCTAAGTTAAATTGTAATACCCCTTACTGGCGCGATTTACCCATAGTCTGTTTTAGGGAAAACTTTGATCCCTTTAAATCTACTACACCAATGGGTCGATTAGTTTTTCAAAAAGCAGACAAGACAATCTGCGAAAAATGCTTCTTTCGCTGGGCAAAAGAAGCAGGCATTCCAGAGGGGGAAGCTAAACGCATGCTTGAGAATCACAAAATACATACCCACGAAAAAAATGGTGATTCCGTAAACAAGTAAAGAGATCACCTTTTCTTAGTTTCAGTTAAATCAAATTCGCCAATCGAAAAGACAAAAGTCGATCTTTGGGTTGACTTGCGCAAGTTTCTACTCCAGTTGCCTGCTAGCAAGTGGCTCAAGTGGCGGCGTGTTTTTCATTAAAGCAGGTTTTCTTTTAATCATATTCGCATTAGTACGTATAGATAGAGCTTAGATGGAGCGTTTCAGTTATGAGCATCAAGTGCATAGATAAAGTTTGGGATAAGTCTAAACAGGATGGCAGTAATCTCTTATTGCTTTTAGCCATTGCTGATAATGCCAACCATGATGGCTACGCCTGGCCTTCAGTAAGCGAGCTTGCGAAAAAAGCTAGGATGAGCGACCGACAGATAAAACGCAATATTCAAGCTCTTGTCGATAGTGGCGAACTATACGTTGAGCATGGCGTAGGACGCACTAATTCTAATAGATATTTGGTGCTCACAGGACTTGAAGAAAATGAAATAAAGACCGTCTTGCAGCGATACTTTCATATATCAAGCGACAAGCTTTCATCAGTAGTAGCCAACCTAAAAGGAAAAAAGAAAGATGACAATGTGTCACCTTTTAATAAAGAAAAAAAGGGTGGCATTGACGGTCAAAACGGAGCAAAAAAGGTGACAGAGCCTAAGCGATCTCGATCAGATCAACCAGATCAGCCGGATCAACCAGAGGCAAGCGAGCCTGAAGTAGAAAAAGGTGACATCTCAACAAGAAAAGGTGACATCGGCGCAGGAAAAGGTGACATTTCGAGTGCAGAAAAGGTGACACCCAAGGCAAAAAAAGGTGACATCTACGGTCAAAAATTCCCTGCAACTGACTCATCCAAAAATAGTTCCCCGCCCGATCCGTCAGGGAACCGTCATGAAGAGGAACCGTCAAATGAACCGAGGGAGGGAGATCGCGCGCATGCGCGCGAGGAGAATCCCCCCACCCCATTAGAGTCTGATCGAGATCGATCAAATCAACCAGAGGCAGAAGAGCTAAGCGAGTCCGAATCATTGCAGCAAATCCATTGCGCTGACTGTGGCGTGTCGGCCAAGCTCGATGCCAATGGATTACCTGATCCGAAATTTTGGCGTCGTCGATGGGAGCATCGCTGTTCGCAGTATCGTGCTAGGCAGCGTACTGCATCAGGCTCAACTACAGACAGCACGTCACAACGTGATCGAGCTGCGCCAACGCAACGTAACACGCACGACTCCATTGCTGACAGTTCACCAGGCGCTGACGTCTACCATAGCGTTTTCGGCTTCTATCCAATACGTGGCGCGCCAACCGAACTGTTAGATCAAGTTGTTACTGATAAAGGCACAGAACACGTAAAGGAAGTCCTCACAGAATGGCTGTTGCGTGGATATAACGCAGGTAATTTCAGAGATATAAAAGACGTGATTTACAACGGATGGAGAGAGAAAGATGCCAAACTTGATGAGTTTTCCAGACGAGTCAAAGAGTTCGACGACTATTTCGGTCTCTCGTGAAAAGCGGATAGCTTACTTGTTGAAGCGTTCGTACCTGGAGCGAAACCTAGCTCCACCAGATACCACAGGAGCAAAGCAACTAGTGGAAAGCTGGCTAAGGTGTCTTGAGCCAATACCAGACGATGAGCTGGAGACTTGTTATCAAGTTGCAATGGAGCGACACGATCGCCGCCATCCATTTCAACCCGCAGAGATCATTCGTGTCTTTGAGGAAAAACGCCGAGCCAGGAAATTATCTGGAGTGGATAAACCGCAACGAAACACAACCCCTGTGCCAGATTTACCTGACCATTGGGATAAATATTGCGCTAATCCGCATTGCTATATGGGTGTGTTGATAATCGAGGGGTTTCCATATTGCGAGTGTACCAAACAGGGTGAGAATAGTGGTGAAAGTGACGATAATACGTAGATTAACGCTCGCAAATTTACTATTTTCCGGAAGAATTTTTTCTCGCGAGAATACAAATTTAAGCAAAATCCGTTATTAGTAGATGAACGGTATTTTAGAGTTTGTTGAGGTAGGTATGCCTAACAGTATTGACCATGATGGGGGTGACAAATCTGGTGGCGGTATGAAAAAGTGTAAGGCGTTCGACCTGGATACTTTTGTCTTTTATTTCCGCGGTGAGCTATCTAAACAGGAAAAAAGCGAAATAAACGATCACTGCATTGAGTGCAAAGATTGCCGGGATAATTGCCTTATTGCTTGGTCAGCTATGAGTGGACAAGCAGATATCTCCGAAGATGAGAAATTACTCTTCATGAAGATGTTCGCAAAAAATCCGTTATGGGATGTTAAGGAAAGAGATATTGAAGATAACGTTACAAAAGGAGTTCTGATACAAGTAGAAAGAAAGATGGCAGTTCTTAAATCTTCTTTAGCAGTTGCTAAAGTTATAGGGCTGGTATTAATTTCAGTATCGATCGCGGTAACGGTTATTTATTTAGGGTTTAGGGATAATGGCGACTCTACTAATAACTCAATCGTTAAGGTTGTCGAATTGGAGCAGGAGAAAGATCCTAAATTACTAAGGTTCTCGATTGAGCGGATCGAAGCCCTGTTATTTGACCTCCTCACCCTAGCTGAAGCTAGGGGATTCCTTTGTGTGGCTACCAAGATCAAGCCGTTACTGACACAAAAGAATGTGGCAACCTCTTTGCAGAGGATTCCACCGGTTCACCCTTCAACAGCCTAGCCAATGCCAAGCCTCCGGGCGCACAGACGGGTAGCCCACCCGCCTGCAAGAATTTTTCTACCCCTCTTGCTAGGATATTGATTGCAGCGTTCTTGTCTCTGTGCAGTACTAATCCACAGTATGGACATCTATGCCAGCGCATTCCTAGTCCTTTAGGTACTTTCTTGCCGCAACCACTGCAATTTTGCGATGTAGAGTTTGGGTTTACGTTCACAGCCAGCTTATTAGCATCCGCCGCTTTATAGTCCAGCATATCAAAGAACATTCCCCATCCTACATCAGTGATACTTTTAGCTAGCTGATGATTGTGCACCATCCCTTTAATGTTGAGATTCTCATAGAAGATTAGATCGTTATTGTTGACGATCTTTCTCGATTGCTTATGAGCAAAATCCTTGCGCTGATTCTTAATCTTGCTATGGATGCGTGCCACTTTTTTCTTAGCTCGCTGCCAATGTCCAGACCCTTTCTTTTTACGTGAAAGCTTTTTCTGTGCTTTCTTGAGTCTGTTTTCAGACTTTCTCAAGTGTTTAGGATTATCCACCTTTTTGCCGTTATGGTCGGTATAGAAGTTCTCAAGGTTGACATCAATGGCAATGGCTTTACCTGTACTAGCAATGGCTTGGCTTTCCACTTCACAAGAAAAGACTACATACCATTTGTCGGTCTCTCGCTTGATAGTTACCGTCTTGATCTTGCCTTCAATCAAGCGTGAAAGACGCACACGCATACTACCGATCTTAGAGAGGGTGAGCTTATCACCTGCCAACTTCCATCCACCTTGCGGATATGTGAACGAATCATAGCGAGCCTTACCTTTGAAGCGGGGATAGCCTGGAGTAGAACCCTCTTTGATGCGCCGGAAGAATCCATCAAAAGCACGTTGCAAGCGTTTCAACACATCTTGGAGTACCTGAGAATGTACGGTATTTAGATCAGAGCGAATTTCTTTGATCTCTGGCAATTGCTTGTTTTGGTGATAATAGTTGAGCGACTTACCAGCCAGTTTATAAGCATCTCGTCTTTCTTGTAGCCCACCATTATAGAGTTCTCTGCATATATCCAAGGTAGCATCAAGTCGTTGCTTGACCGCCTGTGATGTCTCTATTCTGTATTTGTAAGCTTTTCTCATCTTGCCGTGGCCGCTTCGGTTCGGCGCTTGTGGTGCGATTCATTCATCATTGATGACTAAATCCTTTGGTACCGGTCCACCTGCCTTAATAGCTTCCTTTTCTTCAGGGGTAAGCTTTCGTGAGCGTTTGATTGTTGGGCCGATCTCAACATCAACTTCTTCGGTGTCTTCCCAATAATCAGCAAGACTGTGAGTATCAAAGAAATCTCCGATCTCATCGTAAGACTTACCTTCTAACTCTTCAGCCAATGATTTCTTAAGTTCTTTTGTAGAGTTTTCTTTCATTATCGTCCATATCGCGGGCAGATATTACCAGAGCCGGCCTGTCTGGTTTGTTAATATAGAAGACAATCAAATACCGACCGGAGTCCGTCTGACCAAGGGCTGCATATAGATTCTCACCCTTTTGGATACCTTTGTGAACCTCACCGGCCTAAAGGCCGGATGCTTCCTGGGTTCGAGATTCTGTCTCACGACAGTATCCTACAGAAGTACTACCAGGTTCGCGCTTCCTTCCTAGCGAAGTAGGTATTGCGGGCTGCACA
>JBFLVQ010000463.1:0-7762 GCA_040758525.1 Acidobacteriota bacterium | reverse complement strand
GCACTACTCTATACTTAACACGTAGAAATTGATTGGGCCGGTGAGTTATCAATTTAATCTCCGGTTTATCCAGATCACTGATCTTGACATTGGCTGAGATAGCCTCTAGACCTGTTATCCCCTGATAAAGTTTCTCTTCCCCACCCCATTCTGAAGGTAGATTCAATCTAGTCTGGCCGCTCGCTGTGCCTTTGAAGTAAAGCTCGACTTCAATATAGCGTTGGGTTGAATTGAGTACAGGTTTAATGGTGTAAGTGATCTGTTGCACAGGCAGAGCGGCAGATTGTTCAAGCGGTTTAGTTGGGGTAGCAAAGATAAAGACAGCGATAAAACTCAATAGTGCTAACATAGCTATTCTAGTTCCTAATAGAAGTTTTAAATCAATTTTTGAAGCTGAAATGATATCTCAAATTGCCAAAGAAGTTGTTAAGAGCAGGTTAGTATTCTGTTAAGGATGTAAATTTTTAATCTGAGGTTCAGTTTAGTGTACGAGCACTTGATATTCTGAAAACTCACTAGTCAGTAACTCTACTGCCAAAGCGAATTTTGTCGTGATAAAACGTGCGTAGAGAGATTGTGAAGCGGGTTGTGATAGCTCGCTCCAGAGTGGCTCAAAGCCTTCACTATAGGCAGTAAGAATACATTGATGTTGACGCGCAAGAATGCGGCCACTGCCAATTGGATAGATCTCTACAGAAGGCTCTTCAATGGGTGCGTTCAGTTGTTCACGTAGATAGTTGCGTAGCTTGGCTTCGGCGCGCTCGGCCTGCATCTCTGGGTTATCTTCCCAATCACTGATATCAAGTATCAGTCGGTTACAAGCTAGTAATAGCAGAAAACTTAACCCAGAACTCTTTTGCGGGGCAGTTGCCAAATACTTGGCAAGTCGGTCGCGGTCGGCAGGCAGCAAGTGTGGAATCTTATTAGTGAGTGGTACAAGCGTTTGGTAAAGTTCGTTAAGCTGCTCAAAATATTCGTGCATACTAGCACGCAGTTGATTCAAAACTTCTTCACTAGGCTTGCCTTGCTGTTCTAAGTTGGTAAGAAAATTAAAGAAATTCTTGGTTGTTGAAGGCAGATTGAATAGTAGTGCACGATGATTTTGATTAGGCAATAGTGTTGCAATCAGTTCACAATGGTCAACCGCTAATGTAAGTAGATTTCGTTTCTCATCTCGCGCCGCCAAGGAGAGTAGCTTTAGGAAAGTCCACTTGTCTCGCTCTGTAGCGCCTAAGAGTTCCTTAGCAAGATTTTCAATATACTGGATCTGTGCTTCGTCTAAGGTTGGTAGGCGTAAGCTTTCTGCAGGCGCCGAGGAACTAGCCGGAGAAGCCTGTCCGATCTCCATCTGGTTAACAGGATAGAGAATCTCAATCTGATCAATCAGAGCCTGATTAGAAGTGAGCAGTTGTGGATCAACATTGATAACTTTGAGATCTTGACCCATCTGGCGTAGATAGCGACAGAAACTGCTGGTAAAAGCCAGCCAGGAATCAAACCGTATCTCTGGATCATAATAGAAATTGACGGCCTCAGCGACTTGAGGAGGAAGTCGCTCACCACCCTCAAGAAAACCTTCTAATCCACGTACAATTACCTGGCCTGCCGATTCAGCTTCAATATGTAGGCTTTCACCTACTTCCGCACCAGAAAGCTCTATTACCAATAACAGTCGCACAATATCGCTAAAGAGGCGCAGTAGCAGTCCTAAAGCCTGATATGCAGGCAACGCCCGCAACATATCATCCCATTTCTCATCACTACTGATCTTGGTCCAGAAATCCCAAACCACTGGTGAACAGGTGCGCATAAAGGTCCAACACCACTTATCATCAGTCAGCCATTTGGTATTGAAGCGTAGTTGTATATCCTCCTTACGCGCCTCTACAGCAGCAGGTAGACTATCAACCAACCGACGTAGTTTACCCTGTGAATGTACCTCACGTAGTTTTTCCAGCATCTCTTCAGCCATTGCCCAACTCTGTGCAGTGAGATCCAACAGACGGATCTGATCGGCCAGCCCAAGTGCGGCAAAAGGATTGATAGGTTGTAGAGTTGCAATAGCTGTTTCGGCTGTTCCCTTAGCAGACCCACCAGCTTGTGAAAATCCGTAGAGTGTACCTGCACGCATAGTGAGAAAGGTAGGATGATCTGGACCTGCTTCACCTAATGAAGCCAGTCCGCCTGTTACCTGTTTAACATAATCCTCACCAAGCATGGAGATAGCACGGCGGCGACCAATTGCCCGCCAGAATTGCGAAAGGATCTGAAAGCGACCAATCGGGTCAAGAGCACGTATATTTTCAGCGTGTGAAAAAGCACGTGCATCGATCAGCGCCATACCAAGCAAGGTCTCGAGTGGTCCCCCCAAAAGGCTTTCACTAACTAACAAGAGGTGCTCTTGATCAGCAACAATCGACTTAAGCAGCCGACCCATTGAACCAAAAGCCATACGAAATTTGATACGCTGGCTGGCTGGATCTAAATCAAATTCTGAAAGACCAGAGCACATAAAGAGACGATAATTGTGGGTCTCACCAGGACTCGATAACTGTGGCGCTTCTTCACCAATAAGCTCGCCTAGATCATCATCGCGTCGACATTTCAAGAGTCCACTGCCATTAATAAGCATCTGCGCTGCCTCGGCGCCCACACGTTTAAGAGTACGGCTAGAATTGGCGTCTTCTGTGACAATCTGCCAAGCGCGACTCTGATAGTCATAGACCCATAATTGAGTAGGATCTTCTGGATCAACAGCAAGATCAATATAAGAGAAAGGCAACTCAAAATTACAGAAGTAGAAGAGTTCGACAATTGCGCGGATCAAACGATGCGGCGCACTCCAGCCGCTATCTGGTGTGAGATTACCAGCATTAAGCTGAGTTACATAGGCTTCTGCCAGCACATTGATCGCCTCAAGCATATGTAACAGATATCCGGCTGTCTCTCGGCTGATCGCAACGGCACGTATACCATCACCAAGCGGTAAGAGGAAACCCGCCAATTCACCGGGCTGCTTGTAAGTTTGTAAGTGTGGCAGATGTAGGCTTTCACCAAAATGCTGTGCCCAAGCTTTGATCTTTACTAACCCTCGCCAACTTTGGCTAAATAGACGCAGCATCTGCTCGGATGTGCGTGAAACGCGTAATGAACTCTCACTGCCAACCAGTTTTACTAGCCGCTCCAGCGCATCTATCTTTGAGCCATAGGCACGCAAATAATTAAGCTCCATCTCAAGCCTTACCAGTTCGCCTATCAGTTCAGCTTGCGGTTGTGCGTAATGGTCTTCGCTCACTTGGCCACTAGCCGCTAACCGTTCTAGCGCCTCACGGCGGCTGCGTGCCAACACCGCCATATGCTCACGCTTTTTGATACTTGTTCTCAAATAGGCGACTGAATCGAGCAACTCTGCTTTACGCCAATCAAGCAGACCCAATCCGACTTCGCTATCACGACTGTGTAGATCCTTGTAAAGAACCGTCTCTTGCTCATGACTAATATAACCAAGTTCATAAAGGCGTGGATTGATATCATTGCCATCTGGCTTTGGTTCAGCAAAAACCCCTTCAGCCCATTCTAGCAACCGATCCTGTTGCCGCTCGCGTAGATGGTCGGCGCTAGTTTGATAAGGATTAAATTGGGAACTCATCTTGGCCTCAAGTTTATGGTAAAAACACTAGTCAGTATACCATAGAAGCTTTAACTGGGGGCGGAAAGAGAGTATTGGTGAGGCCTAGCGCCTAGCCTATTTGGCAACAATCAGCGTCTGAGAGTGTTGACGGAAGAGCTCTCTATAGTAGTCGAATAAGTAACTAAAGATCTGCACCTTCTTAGTGCCTAAAATTATCTGCGGCTCCTGTTTTATACTCTCGATAAGCTGCTTCACATCATCCAACTGCGAGAAGTATCGACCAATCTCCTCATCATTAGCACTATAGCTATGATCGCTTTCACCCGGATCGGACGGGATATCCCTACGTTTTTGAGTACGATCGATCAGCTTGTATTCGACCAGTTCATCAGCCACAGTATCATTGAGTAGTTCCGCCGTGGCGATCGGATATCTGTTGTCCTGTGTAGCAGTAACAAATCCTTTGTAGACTGCTTGCAAAGAGGCAGAATTAAGCTTTCCTAAACTCTGCAGTATACGTTGCTCCAGTACATCAAGCGGTTTTACGGTACCATTGATAAGCTGTAGCACCAACTGTTCATCCTCACTAAGTTGTAACTTACGCCGTAACAATGGCACGATAGTGCTGACCGGAGAGAGCTTCAAACTATTACGCCGACGTAGTGAAAAGATCGCTACCGCCAGCAGCAGTGCTGCTAATGATTCGCGCTCAACGACAAAGAAATTGTGCATCTCACGCTTGTACTGGCGTAGCTTCTTAGGCGGTAAGAATTGATCCGGAAAGAGATAGATAATTGAGCTAGGAGAGAGCGCGACTGGTTTTATACCCGCCACAGGACGAGTGTGTGGCTCGATTAGACAACTGGCACCTATCTCGGCAGATGTTGCCGCCTGTTTATTGGCTGTTTCCCCAATATTGGTACTCGCCGATATCCGCACACGTTTCTGATAGTGTTCTGGCTTATCTTCATGTGGTGGTGGTGGCGGTAATTTAGTACGCGTAGCGGCAGTATTAAGGGACTTATTTACCGTCTTTGCCAATGTATCGGTTAATGGCTTGGTATTTAATGGTGAAGTAGGATCAATCAAAGGGCTATTAGTGTTACCCTTGGGCGCTTTCGAGGCAGCAACTTTACTATCATCAGATAACGAACTATTGCTGGTATTCTGTACCGGTGCAATACGGCCACTAGCCACCTTGTTGGCCTCTGGCATAGGCACTGGTGGCGGCAGTGGTTGAGGCGGCGGTGGCGGCACTGGCGTAGGCGCTACCGTAACCGGCTCGCTATCTTGCGACTTCCTACTAATTGCGGTCTCTGTAGGAATCTGCTGGGCACTCTCAACAGTTGTCATACGTGGTACAGGTTGGGTACGCCGCATCGATTTAAGTCTACGAGTAGGTTTAGGTGCATCGACGGCGACGGCCACTTCGGGAATGGGCACAGGTATCTCCTGAACCGGCGGCTTGACAACCTCCTCTTCTATTTTATTAATAACCTCAACCTTCTCATCCTGCTTCTGCAATTCTGCTAGTGCCTCAGGAGCAAGTAGCGGTTCCACACTGGGCACGCGTAGCGAGAGATTTGGTTTGGTCTCAGCACCCAAGTTTCGTGGCATCTCCTCCATAGAGCGTGTAGCCCCAATCGAAAGTAAGCGGCGTCCAGGTTGTTTAAGCGATTGGCGCAGCAGATTGGCAAACGCAAGCACCGATTGGAAGCGACGATTGGGATCTTTTTCGATCGCGCGTAGGGCTACCTCTTCAACATTTTCGGCCAATTCTGGGCGTAGTAGACGCGGCCCTCTAGGCGCCAAATTGACATGTTGATCAAGTACTGCTGGATAGGTAGGCCCTTTAAAGGGAGGCTCGCCGGTAAGCAGATGGTAAAGGATAATACCAATTGAGTAGACTTCAGAACGCTCATCTAGATCTTCGCCTTCGCAATGCTCTGGAGAGGCATAGAAAGGGGTGCCAAGAATTGTCTGTGATTTGTTAGCTGGCAATACCCCCAGCATTTCTGGAGTTTTAATACGCGAGAGACCAAAATCGACCACCTTAACTATCTCGGTATCAGAGGGATTTTGCTCTGTTCCAGGTGGCAACACAACTACGTTAGCGGGCTTCAAATCTCTATGTAACTGACCATTCTTATGAGCGGCAGCAACCGCCTCGCAGATTCCACAAGTGATATTTATTGCACGTTCAATCGAAATTGTCCCTTGCTCTTTGAGCACCTTCTTAAGCGAAGGCCCATCAAGATATTCCATCACAATAAAGAGGTACTCTTGTGTGGTGCGCCCATAGTCGTATATACGAACAACAAACGGATGATCAATTGCGGCGGCCGTCTCTACTTCCTGAAAGAAGACTGGCACACAGGCTGGATCAGCCTCGACATAGTCATTAAGGATCATCTTGATGCCTACAGAGCGACGCGATTTGATGTCGTAACCGAGATAGGTAATGCCCAGCGCACCTGCGCCTATACGCTGATCTAGGCGATACTTATCGGCAATAATCGGAGACCCTGCAAGGGTCTGCTTGAGTAGACTACGATCTAGATCACAGACCTCATTATGGTCGCCAAAGCAACGCTTACACTTAGAACACTCTTTCACACTGGTCCTCTCCGATTATTGGGAACGTAATGAATGGCATAAAAACTTCGGTCCTTTATCCTAGCATTATATTATAATTCGCACCAAGATTTTAATCTTGTAGCAATAATACGGACAAGCAACTTAAGAGGGTCAGAGGGCGGCCGCAGATAGCGCTTGCGGCTGTTCGACAAGCTCCCAGGCAGTAGTCTGTCGCAATAGTTGTGCGACCAGTTGTGCATGTAAGGCATGACCAGAACGTTCAGCACGCACTCGCCCAATGATTGGCCAACCGACCAGTGCTAGATCGCCGAGAATATCAAGTACTTTGTGACGCGCAAACTCATCCTGGAAACGTAGTGGGGTGGGGTTGAGCAGTCCTTTGTCAGTAAGTACGACGGCATTATCAAGCGAACCGCCACGTATCAGTCCAGCACGACGTAGTGCATCAATCTCACTCTCGAAGCCAAATGTACGTGCGGGCGCGATCTCAACAGCATAATTACCTAGACTTGCCTGATAAAAGCAATTTTGTCGTCCTATTAAAGGATGAGAGAATTCTATTGTTGAGTCTATTAAAAACTCTTTTGCCGGCCCGATCATAATTGAGCGATTGCCATCATGGACCTCCACTGGTTCAAGCACACGCAGATAGATACGTGACGCTGGCTGAGCAACAATACCGGCTGCCGCTATCAAGGCAACAAATTCAGCAGCACTACCATCCAGTATCGGCACTTCTAAAGAATCTAGTTCAACAATACAATTATCTATCTGACAACCGGCTAGGGCAGAAAGCAGATGCTCGACAGTGGCAACCATTACTCCTAATCGCATTAGTGTAGTGGCGTAACTAACTCTTGCCACTTGATCGATTGTGGCAGGAATCTCGAACCCTTGTAGATCGCTACGACGAAACTTAATGCCAGTGTTGGGGGGCGCTGGATGTAAGGTCAATTGTACATCACAACCAGTATGTAGTCCTCGTCCAGCACAATCGACAGACTGTCCTAAGGTCTGCTGAACGATAGTAGAAATAGGGTATTGGTGTGTAAGACGATCCTCTTGAACTGTCTCTAATAAGAAATAATCACTGGTAGGTATTCGCTTCCTGTATGTCATACTATTTTCTGCTACCTCGGGAGAGATTCTACAGCGTGCTGGTACTGTCATCAGACCTTTGTCATCGACACCGCTATGGCATTTCCTGTACCATTGCTGGCCCCAGCCCTGTTTCTACAATCAATCCTAAGCAATGCCAGTTATTTAACTTGAACAACTAAAATTCTTAGAGAGAGCGTAATTGTCGCGCTCAGGCAACAGCACCAGGCAACAGGTGTAGCAATCCGGCAACGTTTGCCCTGCTCAATATCAGATGATCCCGGACGAAATAGATTACTGTTGACAGGCAGGCCACTTGTCACTCGTCTATAGAACTTTTTGAGTATATAATGGGCTCTCATAAACTTCTGGAAAGGTCGGGTAATGTCAAACCAAGAGCCCAACTATATCAAAGCAGCCTTTACCAGCAACGCC
>JBFLVQ010000462.1:0-7769 GCA_040758525.1 Acidobacteriota bacterium | reverse complement strand
AGGAAGCTTCGCTGCGGATAACTCATCCTAATGTTGTACAAGTACGTGATAGTGGCCTAACTCCACAAGGCGCACTCTATTTGGTACAGGAGTACATAAAAGGAGAATCGTTAGAAAAATTACTCAAAAACAGTACCCGGCTGGCTTTTCAAGATGTGCTCAAGATCGTAAACCAGATCGCTGAAGCCCTTGAAGCCGCCCATAGCGAAGGAATTGTGCACCGCGACCTCAAGCCTAGCAATGTGATGATTCAAGATCTCTCTGGAGGCGGCAAACTGGTAAAAGTGATCGATTTTGGTATTGCTAAAGTAGATCAATCCGCAGTAGGAAATACTTTAACAGCAACAGGCATGTTTATTGGCACGCCTCTATATGCCTCACCAGAACAGTTACGAGGAGAATTACCGAGCTTTCAGATGGATCTATGGGCGCTGGCTGTAATGACTTACCAAATGATCACAGGAGAACTACCATTTTTTGAGAATACTTGGTATCTATTAGAGGTAAAGCAGCGTGCTGGTCCGCTGCCTCCCAAACAGAGACGTGCCGAACTTCCTGATGCTGCTCAACAGGTCATTCTTAAAGCGCTCAGTTATGAACCAGTAGATCGTTTTGCCAGCGTGCGTGAATATTGTAGTGCGCTTAACATGGCACTCTCACAACCAGTAGTCATAAGTCCATCAATATATGAATTGCCTACACAGCTTGTTAAAAACCAGGATACCAATCCGATTAAGGGAAAAATAACCTCTGATTCGCCACTAACTGAACCAACCCAGCCAAATATTAATCCCGTTATTGATCAAACCAATAAACGACCCTATCGTTCCTTGTTTCTTGTCGGTGCGTTGTTGCTGATCATTGTTTCAACTCTATCCTATTATTTCATCGAAAAAAGCTTATATAAGCCTCCCGTAAAACCAGTCGCGGCCAGTCTGACTTATCGCCTACTTATCGATAATGGAAAAGATCAGCCATACTACTCATCGGGCAAAGAGATCTTTCAAGCCGGCAATAGATTTAAAATCTTACTTAAACCCAACAGTGATTCTTATCTATACATACTGAATGAGGATGTTGATGGAAAGTTGAGTCTACTCTTTCCTGCTACCCACCTCAATAATGGCACTGCTATAATAAAAAAAGATCTGGAGATATCCCTTCCTAATGAGTGGTTTGTTTTTGACAATAAGGTGGGGAGCGATCAATTAATCCTGATAGTTGCTTATCAACCTGTAGAGTTATTCCAACAAGCCTCTTATGGACCAATAAATAATGCTCTGCTAGGGAATGAGATTCGTAAATGGATCAACTCACAAACACTCTCTACACTAGAGAATAATGATAATGTGGCGACTTTCCATTCAACCACTCAACCGCTAGTCGCACGTATCCTACTACGACATTATTAATGCAATCTGTCAGAACTTGAACTCTTGTTCCAGATCCCGCATCTGTCGAGTTAATGAGAGCAGTTTTGCTTCCGAGACTTCGCCACCTTTAACAATGGCATCACATTCTGTCAGCAACTGTTTGATCGACTTGGTGCGAGCCGGATCATTTCTCCCGACTTTTCGCATTATTGCTGTCGCGATCTGTTCAGATGTTGCGGTAGCAGAGATCGCTACCCAATGGCAGAGCCTTATCTTAAAGCGTAAAAAGATATTCTCCATTGCAAGATCGCGAGCGCGTGCAGCTCGTTGAATATTTGCCATTGCAGATACAAATTCGAGTGAACTGGCACGATCGATCTTCTTAAGAGGGAGCGCACGAGCAAAGCGCCGCCCTTGCGTAAAAACAATCGCCAATCCGATCAGTGTTACCTGTCCCAACAACCAAGGCACAGGTGTACCACGGAAATAGTCACGTAGACTGGCATATTGCGACTGTGTCTCTTTATAACCATGATGAAATTCGTCAAAAGCAATCACTCCAGCTTGATTAGGAGCATGATTATCGGTAGCCAGATTTATTGCCAGGCATACATTATCTTCTGCATTGATACCATTGTTAGAAATAATGTATGGATCAGAAAGAACAAAGATTTTACCGTTACCCAATTGAATCTCGGCACAGATAGGATTCTCATCGACAGCAAAATACTCGACAAAACGGCCTTGGTTAACCGTCATTGTCATAGGAAATTCTGAAAGCTTGATCTTCTCCACTCCTTGTGAGTAAGGATTGGGTTGCAAGATACGAGGAGACTGTTCACTGCCAGCCACTGTCTGTACTATCGTGCTGCCAAAGCTTCGTGCTAGATCTCGCTCGACAATAAGTAGATGACCACCATTACTGACCCAACTTTCAAGCGCTTGGAACTCTTGTAGGCTGGGCTGATGCTGAGGAGCGGGAGAGATCATTATAAGCGTCTTTATCTCACTAGCACTGGCTAGATCTGTCAATGGACGTCGCCAACGTAAGACTTGATAATCGAGTTCTTGTAGCAGTAGGTAATATGCCAGTGTGCCATAGGTGCGTCCAGAATAGCTGGAACGATCCCCTGTGCGCTCATCCTCGGTCTGTTGGCGTTTATCAACATAGAAAATAAAATTGAGCAATACGATCAAAGCAAGAACAATCAAGATTACTACCAGGTTGGAAAACGATCTCTTCATACCGTCCTCCGCTGGTCTAGTGTGCCACAAGCCCGCTGGTAGCCTTCCAAGAAACGCTGATAATCATCCTGACTACTAGCGACCTGACCATACCAGAAGATCTCAAACTGATCTGTGAGATAATAGGTCATTTCCAGCAATGCACTGCCACGATGTTTGGCCTCTACAGCACGTAGATACTCTCGGTTGGTGGCACTAGGATTTAATTGGATTACACGATGCTGATCCAATTCATAAAGCAGGGCAATATAGAGCTTGCGCATAGCGCTACGATAATCGCCTTGACGCGCCAGTTCAAAAGCTGCCGAGGCAAGATCTTGAGCTGTTACCTTCTCGTCAAACTCCTCACCCAATACCATACGCTTGCCTTTTTTCTGTTTCACCTCACGCTTGAAATAGCGCAATAACAGACGAACACCAAATAGTACGGCAAGTGCGGTAAGTACAATAATCACCAGTTTGAGAATACTCTCCCAGGCTGTACCCTCTATACCTATACGGCTAAAGAAACGTTGATAGAGTTCGGCAAGTTGATATAACAACCAGCGCCAGAACTTCTCAACTAGACTGTCTTGTCTTTTTATCGTGAAATCATCGCGATTAAGAATATCTCGTAACAGTTGACGCTCATCTTTATCTGTAGAGGAGTTAGTAGATAACTGTGCGGTAGTAGTCAGGCTTTCATTAAGCGCTCGCAACCGCATAGTAATCGCTACTAAGAGACGTTGCCGCTGCTCCTGGTCTTGTTGGGATTGGTAAGAAGAAACCAACTTATGTAACCAAGAATTATCAATTACCATCTCCTGGTTACGATAGTAGAGCCTTTCTTGCTCCGGCAATATATTTTTTAAGGGGGTAAGATCTGGATTAGTAGCAACGGCCTCTGCTTCCTCCCCTGCTTCCTTTTCATCTTTGGCTACGGGATTATTTGGACAACGGCAAGCCTTTTCTGCAATATCAAGAGCCTGTTGTACACGTGTATGATAGTCAGCAAAATCCTGAGCAGCCCAAACCACCACTCTTCCAACTACCAAGAGGATAATGATCAAGATTAATCGTCGTAACCATAGACTAACTGTCGATGGGTTTGGCAGTAGCTTGGACTTCATTAGTTGCCTCATCAGTTACTTTATCGATTACCTCTAAGGATGGTGAGAAAATATCAACCGATTCGTTTGGTTGCGGTGTTAGTAGAACCTCGTCAGTAATAGTTGGGGTAGCTTGTACTTCAGTGATAATAGGCGGTGACTCTGGTATCACAGTAGCACTAGCAGATTGCTGTACAGGGGTTTGAACAGCAGGCCCAATCTGCCAGGCTAGCAGTTCCACATCATAACCCTCTTTTCTTACACGACTGTCGAAATAGAGTAGTGTATAAGCAATTGTTGAGATCGGAACAGTAAGCATCTTACCCATCTGATCTACCGTGCTATAAGCGATTGGCACCCAACCAGGAATATTGGCGATATCCGAGAGTGCCCCAGAAAAGAATCCATAAACACTCAAAGGTATGCCCAATGCTGCGATAAAAGAGAATGCTATCGCAAAATCAAAGAGTATTATTAGCAATACCCGCCACCAATTGTTATTGCCCAATTTCATGCTACGGCTAATCGCATCTCCAATCGATTGGCCTTCAATCATAATTGCACAAGGGACAAAGACTGTGCGGGCATAGACGGCGCCAAAAAGAATCATTACTCCAACAATTAATGGTACAGTAATGACAATGGCAAGAGTAATAATCAGCCAATTTGGCAAGTGTAATGTGACCGTCGCTACTACCCCTATTATTATTAGGAAATATAAGAGCATAACGAGCATTCCACTAATAAAGCCGACGATAACCATTACCAGTATCTGACCACCTAGCAGTTTCCAAAAATTGCTTCGTATCGCCTGCCAGGTTGCCGCTAGACTGACCCGCTTACCCATCATTATGTGGTCAGCCAAGGTACGTGAAAGCCCGCCCACAACAATCAAATGAATGATTGGACCGACACCGACAATAAGAAAATACCCGGCTATGATCATTAGGATTCCTAGCGCAATACCAACCTCTGCCGCTTCGCTCATAGTCGAGGCGCCAAAAGAGGCCATCAATGTACCTATATAGGTGATTAAGCCAGGAATTGCGACAATTGCCAGTAAGGGGGCGAAATTGTTGCGATAGATCCGTACCGCCCGGTCAATAATATCTCCAGTAGAGGTTGGCGCAAGATGAACCGTTTTCGACATCGGGGATAATTATACGCGAGCCTTTTCCACTCAGCAATGAGACAACTAAATAAGAAACAAGCAAAAATAGTAAAGGGCGGGAAAAACCCTTCTCCCGCCCTTTGCTATAAGTCTGTTCATTCCATTATTGTCGAGATAGTGCTACTACCTTTTCTGCGGCATCTTTCATACCGTTTGCAGCAGTAAAGTTAAGGCCGGATTCGGCGAGTACTTGACGACCACGCTCAACATTGGTGCCTTCTAGTCGTACTACTACTGGTATCTTTATACCGATCTTTTTCGCCGCCTCAACAACACCAGCAGCAACCATATCGCAACGCACAATACCACCAAAGATATTGATCAGCACTGCATTAACCTTCTTGTCGGCAAGCAGAATACGAAAAGCATTCTCGACTCGCTCTTGGGAAGCGCCACCCCCGACATCAAGGAAATTGGCCGGTTCTCCCCCTGCCAGCTTGATAATATCCATAGTAGCCATTGCTAACCCTGCGCCATTCACCATACAGCCGATTGTGCCATCAAGCTTGATATAATTGAGATCAAACTTGGAGGCTTCGATCTCAAGCGGTTCTTCCTCATTAAGATCTCGCAAATCGGCAAAGTCCTTGTGACGAAAGAGCGCATTGTCATCAAAATTGACTTTTGCATCAAGCGCATAAAGTTCGCCATCTTCAGTAAGTAGAAAAGGATTGATCTCTAAGAGCGAAGCATCCAATTCCACAAAAGCACGATAAAGCGCGGTCATAAACTTGACTGCCTTAGAGATTAATTCTGCTGGCAGCCCTAAGCCAAAGGCCAGCTTACGTGCCTGGAAGGCTTGAAAACCGACAGCAGGATCAATGTATTCTTTTAGGATTGCCTCTGGATCGCGTGCGGCAACCTCTTCAATCTCCATACCACCTGCTCGCGAAGCCATAAAGACCGGCTTGCTCACGGCACGATCGATTACGATTCCCAGATAGAACTCCTGTTTAATCTTAAGCGCCTCTTCAATGAGCAGGGTTTGCACTTCGCGACCTTCGGGACCGGTCTGATGTGTGACCAACTTCATACCTAACATCTTACGAGCCAACTCTTCCGCATCATCAGCACTATGGGCAAGCTTAACACCACCGCCTTTGCCACGCCCACCAGCATGTATTTGGGCTTTTACTACTACTGTTTCACCTAATATCTTGGCTGCCGCACGCGCCGCTTCGGGTGAGCGTACGACTTCGCCACGTGGCACTGTTACACCATATTTGGACAACAGTCCCTTAGCTTGATACTCATGAATCTTCATCACCTGCTCCTGAGAAAATTCTTATGACAAAGGGTAAGCATATATGCCAAGGGCGCGTAAATGTCAAGAGCTGGCAGTACTACAGTAACCTTACCTGGATTGATACTAAGTCTGCTCTGCAAGAATCAAACTCGTTGAGATAGTTTGAATCTGCTACTGTGCACGCTGAAGAATACTGACTAGTCCCGCTGGTGTAGTCCATCCACCTGGGCTTCCATGAGAAAATCGTGGCAGACAATAACGTGATGAATTTCGTGTCACGAAACTATCACCACAACAAAATGCTGCTAGAGTCTGATGTTCACCAGGATAATTAGGGAAATAGTCGTTTATCAGATAGGGAACTTCGTGTCCAAACGGGTAGGCAAAGAGATCCGGCCAAACCCCAATCTTTGAACTAATATACTGAGCCGACCTGGCTATCTCATAATTGGCTTCTAGATAACTGTCAATACGAAAGAAATTGTTCCTTCCCACCCAGTTGTAGGCGTCCATACCATAGCCAGCAACAGGAATGTAGATACCTAATGAAGAATCGAACGCAGCAGGAAAGCTTGGTCCATACTGACCATGTATAGATTCATGATCGTGATCGGTACTATGATTGTAGATCTCCATAATCCCTGAACTATTGGCGGCTGCCCACCACTCATCGGTCATAGTGTTGCCACCAACGAATTGACGTGCGCTAGGAGATCCAACAACAAAAACGGCAGCATGCGGCGAATACCAAGGCAGGTCTGGATACCTTGCCTTAAACTCTTGTAGGATGGTACGAAAACTTTTTACATAACCACAGGGACTTGATGCGTTGTCATACCAATCCCCACTAACACCATCATCAAATGTAAGCCCTACAACTTTATCAGGCAGAGTGCTACCATCGCGAATCCCTACTGCCCACTCGGCAATCCAGTAGAGAGGAACCACGACAAAACCTTGTTGTCGGATCGTTTCTAGATCGCTCTCAAGCGCAGCCGGCGCATTGTTTACATAGCTACAATCACTCCCCACATTCCATGAATGGTAGATAAGCACTGGCACTTTGGCAGAATTCGGCAGTGCCAAGTTAGTAGTTGGAAAAAAGAGAATTCCTAGTAGACAAAGAAGAGAAAGACGGTGAAGAGATAAACAGGGCATGATCTATTCTCCATAGAGTTAGAAATTATTTTTTGCTAAAGGCAAAATCGTGTTAGCGAGCAGAGATCAAGGTATTGGTCCAGAACAAGAGTACTGCTCGACAATAACTGAGTAAGGGCCAGTAGTACCATACATTATTACACTGCCATTACAACGAACAATCTTGGTACCACAGTACTGTTGATAACTGGAATCTAGATAGTATTCTATCTCTCTATAGCCAGTAGGATAGGCAGACACAGAATTGGCTGTCGTACTAGCAAAATATCCTAGTAGACCACAAACAACAACGGCAACAAGGATTACACGCTTAAAAGGTCTTAGTAAAGAGTTCATAACTCCTCCTTCTTAGTTGTTAGTTAAAACCAATGATCAGAGATCAGAATTGGAAAGCTTATTGTGAGTACGCATGATTTAACTTGGCTAATGTGTGACCTTTGCTAGGCTGCCAAATTCAATTCGGTGATAATTGTTAGTTCATATCACTA
>JBFLVQ010000461.1:0-7776 GCA_040758525.1 Acidobacteriota bacterium | reverse complement strand
TAATTAAAGCGGCTCAGACGCTAGTTGATCTAAGTAAGCAAGGCGATGAGATCTTCATTGTAGATATGAAAGATTCGCACAATATCGAATTAGTAAATGAATTTACTACCGACTTAGAAGATATTAAAGATGCGCTTAGGAATCTGACCATAGGCGGCGGTACCGCGCTGCTGGATGGCATTCTTCTTTCCGCAGAATATGCCACAAAGAGTAAAAATAGACGTAAAGCCTTGGTGATAATCTCTGATGGAGATGAGCGTGATAGCACGTTTTCTGTAGCAGAGACTCTTAACAAACTGAGTGAGTATGATGTTCAACTTTATATGATTGGCTTCCCTGAAGCTTTATCGGAAGATAAAGGGATCTTCAAGCCCTCGCCTAGAAAGAAAGCCGTAGAACTGATAAACAGACTCACTAGTGAATCTGGTGGGCAAGCCTATTTTCCTAAAGATTTAACTGAGTTAGAAACGATTGCCAAAAAGATCGCAGCAGATCTGCGTTCGCAATACATAATAAGTTATCAACCCAGCAATCAAAAACGGGATGGCAGCTTCCGCCATATACAGGTAAAGTTAGTTAATAATAGTGAACAGTATGTTATACGCGCCAGATCAGGATACTATGCTCCTAAGGAAGGCACACAGCCAGATAAATCTTTGACTTCAGGACGTGGGAAATAATTATCATCTTCCTGATAATGTTGTTTGGATCAATACCCACGCTCTAGATCGATCTGGCCAAGCAAGGGTTGGCCAACGCTAAAACGCTGGAAGTTCTCCAAAAAACATTGTGTGATATCAGTGGGTAGACTGGGACCGCCAACATGTGGAGTGACAATACAATTAGGCAGTCTCCAAAATGGATGTTCAGACGGTAATGGCTCCTCAGTAAAAACATCGATCACTGCGCCTCTGATCCGTTGCTGTTCTAGTAGCTCTGCCAATGCTATTTCATCGATCACAACCCCACGCCCGACATTGATGAGTAGTAGATCTGGTTGCAATTGCCAGAGTACCTCGCGGTTGAAGAGCCCACGTGTTTTGGGTGTCGCGGGGAGTGTGATAACCAGCACATTGATACCAGCGGCAAATTCACCTACTGCATTAGTGGGAAAGACACGATCCGCAAATGGATGTGGCTGTCCATTTTGATTCAAGCCCCAGATCTCCATTTCAAAACTTTTTCCGATACGCGCAATCTCGCTGCCTATATCGCCTAGTCCAGCAATTCCTAGCCGCTTACCACGTACCAACTCAATACGGTAGTGCTCCCATTTAGAGACTGCCTGTTGTGCGTAACCCTGACGCAACTTGATATAATCAGCAAGTAAGTAACCAAAGACATACTGGCTGATAAAGCGCTTAAAGACACCCCAAGGTTTGGTAATAGTTACGCCAGGCGGTAGGGGCGCACTTACTAATCCCTCTACACCTGCCCACATAGACTGTATCCAGCGTAGCTGTTTTGCCTCTGCATAGATCTCAGGCGGCAGATGTACACCAAAAACAATATCTGCTTCAACAATGTTTTGTCTTGCTTCTACAGGAGTGCGGCAGACGCGTAACTCGATCGGCAATTCTGCTGCCCGTATCAGTTGCTCATATTCATCGATCTCAGTGGCTCTACGTGTATAAAGCAGCACTACTTTAGGTGTCATACTAGTTTCTACTCGATGTTAGTTAATTTCCACTTTCGCATTGTCTCAAGCGGCACTAGCAGCAGCTTAGCAGCAAGGTTACGCTCGATCTCAGCAGGATCGGAGAGCATTGGATGCAGTTCACCTTTGCACCAGAGTTTGATCATATCATCATAATGGGGGCTAAATGGCGAACCAGATTGTCCTGTAGTATGACACATCAATGAGCGATTGAAATCGCTTAGATCAACAACCTGTCGGTAAGAGACAGCCCAACCGGTTACATCAAAATTGTTCTGCAATGCGCCAAAAGGAACAAAGGCCATCTGGGCCGGTGTGTCTGCGTCGCCTCCAATAGGATAGGGACCACGATTGAAGAATGGACGCAATGCAGCTACTTTCCCTAATGGATGTTCAAACTTCGCTCTATGCAACCTGCCCCAATACCAGCGTTGTGGGTTTGGTCCAAAACGTTGCGCCAACTCTGCTACTGCCTGTTCAAAGCTTTTCTGCAAGATATCGTGCCAACTCTGTGTCGCCGTGACCTCTTCCAGCAGACTACGATCATTACGTTCGATCATATCAAGAAACATTGGCATAACACGGCAGGCAAGGCTATTGATACGTGATATGCGGCCTGGCTCATTAAGACCAAGATAAGAGTTTAAATCATCACTCAATAGATCACTAAGCACAAGACGTAACAAGCGTTGCATAGTCAGTTGATAGATCGTCTCGCCGGTACTATTAATCGTTGCCTCACCAGACCAACTTTCTAATTCTATCAATGCACGCACTGCTACAGGGCTGAGCTCATTACGATGCACATGTGCCTGTAGTAGCTTGGCAAAACGCCGTCCAGGAATAGTGGTAAAATCGGTTTGAATTGCACGACAGTCTTCGACTGTGAGCTGTTCACGAGTGGCAAGCCGTTCACGAATACGCTGTGCACGATAGCCTGTGACGAAATCGCTACTTAGGTGATATGGATAATCATCACTAACAATCTTATTGTTGGCAGTAACGATCAGACCAGTAGGCGGGTTGTAGCTGCTAGGCAATTCTGAGTATGGTATTGCACCTTTCCAGTCATTAGAACTTGTCCATCCTGGCACCGGTAATGTGCCTCCGCCTGTCTTGCGAATTGGTATCTTGCCGATTAGCTGATAGCCTATATTACCGGCACGATCGGCATAGACCATATTCAGACTGGGCACATTCCAATTGGTAAACACGGCACGAAACTCCTCCCAACTCTGCGCACGGTTGAGCGCAATAAAGGAGGTGAGTAGATTCATAGGCTCGTGACCACTCCATTGTAATGAGAGCTTGTAATGGTTGCGGTGATTGCTTCCATTGTCGATTGGTAGATCAGCGATTACTGGGCCATGTCGTGTGACTAATACTTCTTCACGATAATTTGTCTCACCCTTAATAGCAAACTCCATTGTTGTCACTTCGGCCTGCTGCCAGCTTCCATCATATAGGTACTGATGTGGGTGATCAGGGTGGAATAGCTCTATAAAGAGATCCTGTACATCGGCCATTGATGCAGTAGCACCCCAGGCAATATTACGATTGTGCCCAATTGCCACTGTTGGCGCGCCTGGTAGGGTTGCTCCTACCGACTCTAAAGTAGGACAGCAGATATGCATTTCGTACCAGATGCTAGGTATCTGTAATGGTAGATGTGGATCATTGGCAAGTAGTGGATAGCCGCTCGCGGTACGGCTGCCGCTTATCACCCAATTGTTTGAACCTCCGCCTTCTGCTAGTAGCGGGGCAAATGCATGAAGTTTGTAACTATTGAGAATCTCTGCTGCGGCTTGTTCATAGTTAGCACCAGGTGGCTCGACCAATGGATGGCCTTTGGGATAGATTGGTTCAAGTTTAGCAGCTAGCCGCGGCCCTAGTCGTTTGAGTAAACGCGCACGTGCTAACTCTAGATCTATATTGGTGGAGAGTGACCAAGCAAAGAGTTTACTCCAGGCAAGTGTATCAAGAGGTCGCCAAGGTTCCGGTTGATAACGTAGCAGACTGAATTCTACGGGTAGCCGTTTCTGTTCAATGAAAGCATTTACGCCGGAACTGTAGGCATCCAATATCACTGCTGTCTTGGCATCAAGCGCAGCCAGATCCAGTGTTGCTGCACGTGGTAATCCTACGTGATGTGTGTGACGATCGATTTCAAACGTAGTACGACCAAAGATTGCCGAGAGCTGTCCTAATGCAATACGTCTATTCAATTCCATCTGCCAAAAGCGATCCTGAGCTTGTATATAACCTTGTGTACAGAACAGATCATGTTCATTCTCGGCAAATATATGTGGCACACCCCAACGATCGCGCCAAACTTCTACTGGCGCGAGCAGGTTTGGTAATGATAATGTGCCACTTGTTTGTGGACGAAAACGTCGTGCGGTTTTGCGCCAAGCATAGGCGCCCCCTACACCTATACCAGCTAATACGCCTAGTCCCCACCAAAGCCAGCTTCGGCTTTTACTACTCTCTTCAGACACAGCGCTTATTCCTCCACTTTAATAGGAATTAGGTTATTTTACTGCCGTGAGAGGAGAAAAGGGATCGCGTTATTCCGGCAGTGTCTAACGTTGTTTCAGCAACTCAGCGATGGTCTGCTTGAGCATGATAAGAGAGAGAGGTTTGGTCAGGCAAAGATCGGCTCCTGCTTCTAACATAACTTCCAGATCATATGGGGTATTAAAAGAAGCAGAGTAGGCAATAATTTTCACTTTATTAGAAGAAGCACGTAGAGCACGTATAAAATCGCTACCTGCTACAGTCGGCATCCTCAGATCGGTAATAATAAGATCCGGCCTGTGATCGGCGACCATGCGCAAGCCCTCTTGCCCGTTTCTTGCCTCCAAGACAGTGTAGTCATTACCCAACGAGACGGAGATAAGAAACCGCATGCTATCTTCATCGTCCACGACGAGAATCCTGGCCATATCAAACTGCCTTCGAAATGTTAATTGGCTGTTCCAGATCTTGGTAGGCATAATATCACTTTGCTGGTAGTGCATGCCAGAAAGACAGGTCCCCGTTACAACTCAAGGGCAAGCGCCGTATTGGGGAGTTCGCTATGTAAGATCTGTAGTAGATATTCAAAACGCATCTTGAGCGTATACCAGAGCAAGCGTAGCGAGACTGGCCCTTCGGTCTGTGTGAAGCAGGGGTTGAGATATGTTGTACCGGTAAGTGTTAGTCGTCCATGCCCACCTCGTAGCATACCACCACCAAGCAGCAAGAATTCTGGCTGCCAACCAGATAACTTATCACCCACACATGCCTTTACAAACTCTTGGGCAGATGCAAGTAATGAAACCTCGTTATGTACTGGCGCAAAGGTACAGAAAGTGCGGCCCAGCAGCGACCATAAATAGAATGCTAGTGTCTGCTCAGACTCTGTAAAAGCAAGACGATTTAATTTTGTTTGTGCTTCTGTCTGGTAGAGAGCCGACTGCCCTAACAGCGGCTGTACATAGTTAGTGAGTTGATGAACCTGATTCAAATATTTGATCAATTCTGCGCGTATAGGCTCATCAAGTGAAGCACTCCCACGCGCCAACCCCGCCTGACGTAAGAATTGTGTGACATTACGTGTTGTTGATGGCGCTGTGAAAATAAGTGTTAGCAGATCAGTCTGGCAAGCGGCTGCCAGTGCCTCAATAGCTTGGGCAAGAAAGCGTAGGTCTTCCGCAAGTCCTGTCACACGCGCTAGCGCAATCAGTTCTGGTAAGCGATTGGGCGTATTGGTTTGGGCATTGAGCAATCGTTGGCAGATCAGTTCAATACTCTCTGCAGTAACTTCATCAATAACTACTAATGCCGATGGCGCCGCCGTAACATCGCTAATTACCGTTTGCGTGCTTGTGCTAGGCATTGCTGCTGATTGCGGGTATTGAATCTCTAGTTGAGTGATCGCGGTCTGTACCATCTCTAATTGACTTTTAGTCTCTTCTGTATGCTGCCGATGGGCGGCAAGATGCTCTAGATGCTTTCTTAAATTGGTAACAAAAGCGATCCAGCTATCATGCTGTGTATCAGGATCAAAGTAGTAATCAAGGCTGGCAGCCAGGCTAGCTAGGTGCAGATAATTGGTGAAGGCGGCGAGCAGTTGACGTCCGGCTGTCTCTGCATCAGTACTCATACGTTCGGCAATTACAGGACTACAAGCCTCTAACAGTAGCATCAATCTGACCAGATCGGCTGAGACCTGAAAGAGATAATTGAGCGCACCTTCACTGTTATAACTAGCAAGAATAGTCTGTACTGAGGATTTGTTGAATAGTCGTGTCCAAAAATTCCAGGCTGCCGGTGCCGTGCCTCGCATTAGACTCCAGATTGATTGAGTAGCATTGATCCATTTGCTATTGAATCGGCTTGCTAGTCCTGGCTCATGTTCTGGCGAAAGAGAACTACTGGTAAGTAGCCGAGCCAGCGATTCTTCACTAGTTACTTGCTGTAATCGTGTAAAGGCATCAAGCATAAAAGACCAGGTTGCACTGATCAATTCCAGCAACCGTATCTGATCGGCAAGCATAAGCGCAGTGAGTGGATCGGGTAGGGGATTACCACTCTTGCCTAATGCAGTCTTTGTGAAGACTGAAGAGAGATGTACAGAGAGTAGACTGGAACGATCCGGAGGTGGCTCGCCAACCGCGGCCATACCTGTATAGATCGCCTTAGCATAATCATGGCCAAGTAGTGCCAGCGGACGGTGTTTGGCTAGCAGTCGCCAACAACGTCCTAACAGGGCAAACCGCTCATTATCTGGTAATGGATTCTCCCCTGCAACTTTGAAAGCGATTGGTTCAAAGCGTGCCAGCGCTAGTAACGTTTCTAATGGTCCACCTGCGCCACTCTGGAACGCACGCATCAGGTGTGGTTGTGTAGCCACCAGTTGCTCGATAAGCTGTGTAGAGAATTCATAGCCGCTTTGGAACTTGCAAAGCTGATTACGGGAATCGACCTCCAAACGCGCCAGTCCAATACTTGTGTAGGGTTGATGTTGATTGGTTGCTTGACCTTCTGCCGCCGTAATCGATGGGCGACAGTAGCGCGATAGCTCCTCTGTATCAATACAATTGAGAAAAGGTGGCGGTGCAATAAGTAGGGACACTGTATCGCTTGCCTGACGCTTTAGCTTTTCGCCAATCGGCTCATCTGAGCTGCTCTGCCACTGTCCAAGCGCTTCTTGATAGATCCACAATCGTGTGGGATCATCACGATCTAGATAGACAGTGGCATAGGCATAGGGAATCTCAAAGTTGCAGAAGTAGAATAGCTCTACCAATGCACGCAACATCATCAATGCAGGTGGCCAACCACTATTCAAGAACTGTTTACGTGCAGTTGTATCAAAGAGCGAGCGCGACTCATCGGCGAGTGCGGCGATCGTCTCTAAACAATGGATCAAATAGGTGGCAGTCTCTTCACTAAGGATAATATCAAGCCCAGGCAATTGAGCAGTACCGGCCAATTGATAGCGTAGCGGTGTGTGCGCAGCTTGATTCAGATGGTAACGCAGATGTGGGAAACGTTGGCGGAATGCCTGTATCTTCATCTGCCCTTTCCAACTCAGTCCAATAAGACGAAAGAGTTGTTCTGAGATTCCCTTGCGACCAGTCTCGGTCGCTTCTGCTAATTGTTCCACAAGTGCAGACAGCGATTCGATACGTCCCAGATAGTTACGCAGATATTGGTACTCTTCGACCGACTCAGTAATCTCTCGCTGCATAGCTGCGAGCATTTCTAATGGATGGCGTAATGCTGGATTTGGCTCGGCCTCATTGATCTTCTCAAGTGCTTCCAATTTTGTGCGTAATAGTGAGCCAGCACGTTGACGCTTAACCAGTCCATTGCGAAAACAGTGGATTGCTAGCTTGTATTGTGGTACACGTGGTTCAAGTAATCGGTAGCCTAATTCTGTGTCACGTGTTTGCCAGTCACCATAGAGTGATGCTTCCCCATCCTCTGGCAATTGTGTAGGCGATTTGATCTGCAAACGTGCAGGCAGTGCCAGTGGATCGCCAAAGACCGTAGCGGCCCAATTCCATTTTCCCGCCGCAGTCTCTGCGCTAGCGGTTTCTGTATTAAAGGTGAAGTTGAGTTGCCCAGCG
>JBFLVQ010000460.1:0-7785 GCA_040758525.1 Acidobacteriota bacterium | reverse complement strand
GTGGATTAATTGTATATATACCATTATCAATTTTAGCAAATCGCTCTCCTGCTTTTATGGTAACAACATAATGACCATCATTTATCAATTGTGTTGCTATTCGTATCCCTAATTCACCTGTATCGCTAAACACTAACCAACAAGCTTTTTCATAAGTTGAATCTTGCTCTACACTAGCTTCAGGTAATCTTGTACGATGCCAACTAGGCAGATAAAACCAGTCTTTTATATCAAGCTTTTTGTCTGCTGTGTTAGCTTCAATCCAGTAGCGCTGTCGTTCAAAAGGATAGGTTGGTAAAGGCACACGTTGACAATCTTGATTAGCTGGCAATGCAGACCAATCAATCGTTACCCCTGCTAACCATAATCTTCCTATGGTATTCAATAAAAAGGCAGTATCCGATTGATGATCGTGAGGATGGCGTATTGTGTTTAATGTATTCTCTTGTGTGCTATTACGATGTTGTTTTACCACTGTACTCAATGTCTGGCCAGGGCCAATTTCTAGTAGAACACTTTGTGGATCTTTTAATAATTCACTTACACCATCGGAAAAGCGTACAGTTCGACGTAAATGTTCAGCCCAATAACTTGGCCGCATTACTTCTTCATCCGTAATCCAAGTACCAGTAAGATTCGATAAATAAGGAATCTTGGGAGGGTTTAGTTTAATATTTTTTACCTGCTCGGTAAAAGTAGCTAAGATAGGTGACATCATCTCAGAATGGAAAGCATGAGAAGTGTGCAATCGTCGTACAGGTAATCCATTCTCGATAAATTGAGCTTCTAATCGTTCAACAGCAGGAGTTGGTCCAGAAACTACACATAAGGTTGGACCATTGATCGCAGCTAGAGAAATAGTAGGCTCTCTCTCCAACCAAGTTAGTAGCTCTTGTTCTGAAAGTGGCACAGCAAGCATAGTGCCGCTGGAGAGTTGTTGCATCAACTCCCCTCGTGCAGCAACTAAAAATAATGCATCTTCTAATGAGAATACTCCCGCTAAACAAGCAGCAACATATTCTCCAATACTATGGCCAATCATTGCCTGTGGAGATATACCCCACTCTATCAGTAACTTTGCTAGTGCGTACTCCACGACAAAGAGGGCTGGTTGTGCAATAAATGTCTGATTTAGTTGTTCTATTGCTATAGCCATCTGTTCTGGCGCAGGATAAAGTAATTGGCGTAGATCTAGTCTGAGATAAGGTTTGAGTAATTCTGCACAATGATCAATCTGTGCACGAAAGCTTGATTCAAATTGATAAAGCTCCAATGCCATATTGACATATTGTGTTCCTTGACCGGCAAACATAAATATTACTGGTCGATTACGGCGTTCTTGAAAACTTGTAAGTACACGTTTAGGTATTGATGCATCAACCTTTTTTACTGTCTCCAATACTTGTACAGCATCATCTAGATCACTAGCTACTAACATCAAGCGATGATTAAAAGTCCGACGACCTACCTGTAAAGTATAGGCAACATCGCCAAGATCTATATCTCTATGTTCCTTTAAGTATGTTGTAAGATTCGTAGTAGCCGTCTCTAAAGCAGTACCTGTTTTTGCCGATACTATCAATAAGTGATATGGATGGGCGGGTTTTTTACGTGTAATAATAGGAGGTTCTTCAACAATGATATGAGCATTGGTACCGCCAATACCAAAAGAACTAATCCCTGCTCGGCGTGGTGTAGAACCTGCTGGCCATTCACGTAATGTGGTATTAACGTAGAAAGGACTATTAGCAAAGTCTATCTGAGGATTAGGTTGTTGAAAATGCAGGCTGGGTGGCAGCATATGCTGTTTAAGCGATAATACTGCTTTAATAAAGCTAGCCACGCCAGCGGCTGCATCCAAATGACCTATATTTGTTTTTACTGAACCAATAGCACAGAAACCTTTTTTATCAGTATGCTGACGAAAGGCCTGTGTTAAAGCAGCGATCTCAATTGGATCTCCTAAAGACGTTGCCGTACCATGGGTCTCTATATATGAAATAGTTTCTGGATCAATCGCAGCCATAGCGAGCGCCTCCTCAATTACGGCTGCTTGTCCATCTACACTCGGTGCAGTAAATCCGACCTTCAAAGAGCCATCATTATTGATTGCTGAACCTTTAATAATTGCATGTATATAATCACCATCATTGAGCGCATCACTCAATCGCTTTAGCACTACTACACCGACACCACTACCATTTACAGTTCCCTGCGCTTGTGCATCAAAAGCACGGCAATGTCCATCGGAAGAGAGTACGCCTCCCTCTTGATAGAAGTAGCCTTGCTTTTGCGGCAGCTTTATCGAGACACCTCCTGCCAATGCCATATCAGTCTCTCTATTAAGCAGGCTCTGACAGGCTAGATGAATAGCAACTAAAGAAGTAGAACAGGCTGTCTGCACAGTGAGACTAGGTCCTTTAAGATTGAGCTTGTACGAGACCTGAGTAGCTAGATAATCTTTATCATTGCCTATAGAGTTTTGGATAGCACCTACTGACTCTAACAATTCTTGATTAGTGTGAAGATTATTTAAAAAATATGAACTCACACTAACTCCAGCATAAACACCTATACGTGCTGAACAGGTTTCTGAGTCATAGCCAGCCATTTCTAGTGCTTGCCAAGCTTGCTCCAAAAAAAGGCGCTGTTGTGGATCCATAATCGCTGCTTCTCTAGGGTTAAAGCCAAAAAAAGCAGCATCAAATAGTTCTACATCAGAAAGGATTGCTTGTGCTTTAACATAATTGGCATCACTGAGTGCTGTTGTACTAACACCATTAGCAATAAGCTCTTCATCAGTAAAGAAAGAGATTGCTTCTACTCCATTGCGCAGATTCTGCCAAAATTCATCAATATTGTTAGCCTTAGGAAAACGGCCACAAAGACCAACAACAGCAATCTCATAATCAAATTTATCTACGCTACTCATTGCAAACTCCTTAAAATAACCAGCTCTGTCACACAAAGATCGCTGCTTTAATCGACTTAAAGAACTCTATCCAGAGTGACCACATCTGTTCTGCGCTATGCAGAATCTGCTGTTGCTCCTCTTCACTAAAAGAAGGCTGTAAGGTATGATGAGAACTCTGTACATGATCTGGCTCCTGTTCTACATGTATATCTATCCAGAAGAGATCCTGTTTACCAGTACATTCCCTCATCACATTGCCTATCGTTGAAACCATGGCTAAATCCGCTACTTCAGTACCATAAAGAAAACCTAATCCAGGTAAATAACTTTCTGATGCAGCTTGATAACCAGCAATCAATTTTTGTGTATCCTCAAATGGTGAGGCATTTGCTACTAACTCAGCATCCAGACCAGCATATACTACTGTTTCTAGATAGATCTTTTCATGAGCATACTTCGGATCACCTTTACCCAGTTCCTGCCATAGTATGCGTGAAATATAGGTTTGCATATCTATATCTGGTGCAACAGAAACAAGGCGTGAAAGAAATGTTGGGAAGTAGTGTAAAGGATGGAACCATTGTCCTAGTATAGTTGTCATTTGTGTTTTAGAGATTTTACTGCCAGCATTCTTGAGACCTTCTAGTTCCTTGATCAAATCTTTTCTCAACTTGCTCTGTTCCAACAATCTTAAAGTGTCACTAGTTATAGCTGTAGTTGTCACTTTGGTTTCCTCCATTAAATAAACTCAAACTTAGCTTCTATTTCTCTGTTGCTGTTGCCTGTATCTAGCTAACTCGGCAACCGATTCCCTACGAACCTGGCCACGTTTATGATTTTGTGGTTGTGTAGAATATTCGGTTTTTTGTTGGCCTAGATACTCTGCCAGAGAATTTATTGTCGGATATTTGAATATTTCTATCATTGATAATGTCTGTGATAACTGTGTTGATAATCTGTTATAAATTTGGATCATTAACAGTGAATGTCCACCTATATCGAAAAAGTTGTCATATATAGAAACCTTTTCTACTTTAAGTACTTCCTTCCAAATATCAGCAATAGTCTGTTCTAACTCAGTAGTAGGAGCAACAAAGTTAGTAGTTTCTACCTGCGATCTATCAGGAGCAGGTAATCTATTGCGATCTATCTTCCCATTAGGAGTTGAAGGCAGATTATCAAGTATGACTAAAGTGGCTGGCAACATATACTCTGGTAGCTTCTGCCTTAGCTGGTCACGTAATTCTAACTGTGAAAGTGTCACACCTTCTACTGCCACTAGATAAGCAATTAATCGCTTATCATTAGGTTCTTCCTCACGCATTATTACTACACACTCTCGCACTCCTGCACACTCTGCCAATACTGCTTCTATCTCACCTAGTTCTATTCGATATCCACGTACCTTTACTTGTTGATCTATACGCCCATCAAAGACAATGTCGCCATTTAGCAGATAATGTCCGATATCGCCAGTCTTATATAACCTTGCTCCAGCTATGTTAGTGAATGGATGTGGGACAAACTTTTCTGCTGTTATCGCTGCTTGGCGTAAATATCCACGTGCCAATCCAGCTCCACCTATGTATAGTTCTCCGCTTACTCCTACCGGCAACGGCTGCATATACTTATCTAATATATAGACCTCCATATTGCTGATCGGCTTGCCTATCGTTATCTTCTCACTATCTTTTATTTCTGTTATTGTTGCGCATACTGTTACTTCTGTTGGTCCATAGGCATTCAAAAATTGTCTTCCTTTTTCTGATCCACACCATCGTGCCGCTACTTGCCTTGTACAGGCTTCTCCACCTGATATTACTGTCTGTAACTGTGGCAATCTTTCTGTTGGCAACATTGCCAATAGAGTTGATGGCAATAGCATTATACTTATCTGTTCTTTTTGTAACCATTCGGCAAACTGCAGTCCTGATAACATCTGCTCTTTACGTCTCAAATAAAGTCTTGCGCCTGTTATTAATCCTACAAATATTTCGAAAACCGAGGCATCAAAATTTAGTGAGGCAAACTGTAACAATCGACTTTGTGGCGTTACACGCAATATATCTACTTCTGTTAAAGCCAGATTAATTAATCCTCTATGCCTGATCATTACTCCCTTAGGTCGACCCGTTGATCCTGATGTGTAAATCACATAAGCAAGGTTATCTGCACTCACTATATTTATTGGGTTCTCTATACTCTCTCTTGCTATCTCTACCCACTGTGTATCCAAACAAATAGTCTGTTTATCCTGTGTTGGTAACTTCTCTAATAATCGTGCTTGTGTTAGCAGCACTTGTACTTGACTGTCATCGAGCATATAGGTCAATCGTTCTAATGGATAATCAGGATCGAGCGGTAGATATGCTCCACCAGCTTTATGCACTGCGATTATTGCCACTATCATCTCTGGTGATCGTTCCATACAGATACCTACGATCACTTCTGCTCCAACACCTATACCTCGTAGATAGTGTGCTAATTGATTTCCACGTCGATTCAACTCTTGATAACTTAGCTCTTGTTCTTCAAATACTACGGCAATCTGATCTGGTGTGCGTATCACCTGTTCTTCAAATAGTTCCTGTATACATTTATCCTGTGGATACTCTTGATAAGTGCTATTCCATTGTACTAACAATTGTTGTTGCTCTGTGGTAGTTAATAGCTGGAATCGTGTAACAGTCTGTTCTGGATCTATTACAATACTTTTTAGCAGTACGGTAAAATGTGACAACATTCTGTCAATAGTTGTCTCATCAAATAGATCAACATTATATTCTGCTATTGCTTGTAATCCTTGTGGTGTTTCCTGCATTGCCAGCACTAGGTCAAATTTTGCTGTGCTGCTATCTATCTCTAATGAATCTAGTGTTAGTCCTGTTAGTTCTATAGTCGGCAATGATATATTTTGCAATGCAAATGAGACCTGAAATAACGGGCTGTAACTAAGGTTACGTTGGGGTTGTAGTTCTTCAACCAATTTCTCAAATGGTATATCCTGGTGTGCATATGCTCCTAAAGCAACCTCTCTTACTTGTTTTAGTATTTCGCAAAAACGCGGCTCACCAGTAAAGTCTGTTCTTATAACCAATGTGTTAACAAAAAATCCTATCAGTCCTTCCAATTCTTTCCATTGTCGATTAGCTATTGGTGTCCCAACTACTATATTCGACTGTCCACTGTAACGATAAAGCAGTGTCTGAAAAGCTCCCAATAGTGTCATAAACAATGTGACACCTTGGTATCGACTTAATTGTTGTAGATCTCCACTTAATGTCTGTGAAACTGTTAATGGCTTTGTTGCGCCACGAAAAGTCTGTATCACTGGACGGGGACGGTCGGTTGGCAATGCTAGCACTGGTAATTCTCCGCCAAGCTGTTCATGCCAATAAGTAAGCTGCTTAGTCAGCACTTCTCCTTGTAACCATTTTCTTTGCCATTGTGCAAAATCTGCATACTGTATTGGTAGTCTTGATAATGGTGATGGTTTGCCCTGTACAAACGCTTTATATAGTAAAGCCAGCTCATTAATAAAAATGGTAATAGACCAACCATCAGAAATAATATGATGCATTGTTACCAGCAATACATATTCTTCTTTATCCAGACACAGTAGCTTTACTCTCAACAATGGCCCTTTGGTTAAATTAAATGGTCGTTGAGCCTCTTCAACAGCTAATCGCCAGACTTCGGCTTGTTGTTTTGTTGTAGATAATTCCCGCAAATTTAATAGCGGTATAAATCCAGATCTAGTTGGTTGGATAATCTGTATTGCACCATCTTTATTGTTGGAAAAGACTGTACGTAAAATTTCATGTCGTGTAATGATCTCATTGAAACTCTGCATCAATGCTGAGACATTTAGTGATCCTTTAATAGAGACAGCAGCAGGTATGTTATAAGCAGAACTATCTGGATTGAGATGATGTAAAAACCATAGTCGCTGTTGCGAAAATGATAATGGTAACTCCCTATCTCTTGATACAGGCACAAGCGGTAATATTGATAAATTTTGTGCACTGGTCATTAATATTTCAATATTATGTGCCAGATCAGTCAGTGTAGGTTGTTCAAACAAGCAGCGTAAAGCTATATCAACCTGAAAAGTTTCACGTATACGCGAGATCACACGGGTTGCTAATAATGAATGTCCACCCAATTCAAAGAAATTATCGTTTCTACCAACCTTCTCAACACCTAATAGATCGCTCCAGATAGATGCAGTGATCTCTTCCACTGGAGTATCTGGTGCAACATATCTCTCTTCTAACTCTACCCCTAAACTATCCGGTAGCGGTAGTGCGCGCCGATCCAGTTTTCCACTAGCAGTCAATGGAAAATCTTCCAGCATTATAAATACTGATGGCAACATGTATTCAGGAAGCTTTTCCTTCAAATAACTGCGTAGTTCACGACTAGAAATAACTGCTCCATCTTCGCTTACCAAATAGGCTATTAATCGCTTCTGACCCTGCTTGTACTCCCAGGCTACCACTACTGCTTCACGTATATTGTCATGCTGTCTTAACAATATTTCAATTTCACTTAACTCAACACGAAATCCTCGGATCTTTACTTGATGATCTATTCGTCCAAGAAACTCAACATTACCATCCGCTAAGTATCGTGCTAGATCACCAGTACGGTATAAGCGTCTACCTTCTTTATCACTAAATGGATCGGGAAGAAATTTTTCTGCTGTTAAGTCTGAGCGATTTAGATATCCTCGCGCCAATCCATTTCCACCAATATATAGCTCACCTGTCACACCTATAGGCACAGACTGCAAGTCCTGATTCAAAATGTATATTTTTGCATGTGGTATCACTTGACCGATTGGAGGTAGCTTTGCCCACTGAGTTGGT
>JBFLVQ010000459.1:0-7792 GCA_040758525.1 Acidobacteriota bacterium | reverse complement strand
ATTCCCTTCCCCACCCACACCCAATATTCCACACCCCACACCCCTAGTCAATGACAACCTTAATAACAAGGCCCATAACAACCCTTTTATTTTTATCCACTGATAGTGTTTATACGAACGATAGTTTATGGTCGTAAATGTACGATATAGGAAATAGGGGACAAGAATGGTAGGCTATAGGAGAGATAAATCTTATGACACAAGACGAACGGCTAAAATTGACATGCACACTGAAAGGATTACCTTCACAACAGCTAGATGACATCATTTTCATGCTTAATCCGCCCAGTGGACTAGTACCTCCAATCTTGGCACCACAAGGTGATCGTGTATCAGCACTGCTAGGTTGGGCGGAGTCGTCAAGTGGGCGTGGTCTAGCTGAAGTACAATTAGCACTTTCAAAAGTTTTAGGTCACGCTTCGAATCATCAAATAGTACTAATTCATCGTGAACTAAGCGCTACCCACAAGTATTCTGACAACGAGCCCGATAGCTTAGAATGGGTCTTTTATACCCATTTGTCCATCACCTCGATAGATCATCAACCTTTAACCATAGAAAGTGAAAAGCGTAGAGCATGGTTTGAGATTCCAGGGCTAATCAAGAAAATATATTTTAGTCGTTTAGCTATTTCAAATATTGATAAATACAGCGATGGTAGCGGTTATGCAGAGTCGTTCTGTATGAGAGATATGAAATGGCTAAAGGTTATTCCCGGTGAAAGATTTTATATTGAGGCACAGATACGATTACCGGTTGTAGATACAAACTTGTTTGGTAAAGCGCTGATTGGTCTCTTAATTGAATGGGTACATAGTAATCAAGACTCCAAGGTTGAGGAACAATTATCTTTTCATGGTAGATGTGATATTAAAATGAGTAAGCGATATTGCTGGTATTAAATACGGACACGTATAATTTCAAAGGTGATAATTTCAGCCCTACCTGTGTCGAGCAACACCATTTATCACCAGTCCGCTTATTACAAACAATCAAAACAATTTCTTCAACATTTTTAATTTCAGTTTCAGGGGCAGATGCGATGCCTTATGCCTGAATAGACCACCACGATGATGTAGCAGATCCGACAAATGATGCGGATGAGAATGATGTGAAGAGTAATGTCCATGACCGACATGGCCTTTCCTGAACAATTTCTCAACTAGCCAATATTTGAAGAGTCTCTTTATAAGTTTAAACATTACTGCCTACCTCCAATACTTTCACTATACGGCAATAAAGCTCTGGATTTTGGACGATTGGAATGGGTGACTGTCCTAGCTTGGTCCAGTCTGGTTAGCCTGATCCTGGTGGTTATAGGCAAACAATGGCTATTTCATTAGTACGCCTTTTTCAATTCCCTGCCCCCTGCTAAATCTGGTATGATACAACTAGCTTGATACTATTACTTGATTATACATTGATTAGCTTCCCATTTATTCTATTGCCTAATAGACACTGAGTGATTAACTGGCACTCAGTGTCTATTAGGCACATACTATTTCTTGTGCTCTAACGGTGAAATCCGTTACCCCCCTGCTATTTTTCGTTGAAATCCATATAGATCACGTAATATCCTTCAATGGTAGGAGGAAAATTATGATCCCTGAGTCTGTGTTTTCGTTATCACCAAATCCGCGCTACTTCTATATAACTCCATCTGTGCAAGCTGCCATTGCAAAAACTAGGTATGTCATTCGTGCACGGCAAGGTCTTACAACTATCATTGGGGATGTTGGGCTTGGCAAGACTTCCCTATTGCGTCTTCTATATAATGACTATGCCGATGATCCCAATCATGCTGTTGCGTTCATAGTCAATCCTAAGCAAACCACCGAGACATCCTTCTTAAAAGCGATCTGTACTGAATTTGGGGTCAAGACAAGACGCAGCCAACGCGAAACTGAGTATGAGTTACGTTCATTCCTAATTGAACAATTTCAGGCAGGTAAGAACGTTGTCCTTTTCATTGATGAAGCGCAGCAGCTTAAAGGGCCAATGTTTGAGCTTGTCCGTCAGATTCTTAATTTCGAAACGGATGATACCAAGCTTATTTCTATTGTAATGGCAGGACAAATCGAACTTCGCTATAAGCTGGCTGACCGCAGTAAAAGAGCATTAGTTAGTCGTATTGCCGTTTCATCTACACTTGATGCAATGACCATGGAAGAAACAGCCGGCATGATCGATTTCCGATGCCAGGTTGCTGGTGTTAAAAGCCCTTTCGAGTCGGAAGCAGTTACCGCAATCTACCAACACTCTAAAGGTGTACCTCGTGAAGCGATCAAGCTTTGTGGTATGGCTGTTCAGTATGCCCAACTCAATAAACTAAAAACCGTTCCTGTTGACCTTATTGAGTTGGCTCTTGAAGATATTGTGAAACCAGCCGAAGAGATCATAGAGCCAATCGCAGCTATGGCCAGTGCCGGCGCTTCGCGTGGCAGTGTTGCTGCTGCCCGTGCTGCTAGGAAAAATAGCCGTGCTAAGAAGGGCAAATAGAATTTATGAGCAAAGAGCGGCCAAAATACGCAACCTTTCGTGATCTTCACATTATTAAACAAACGCCAGTTCCTACACAGAATGACTCATTGACACAGAGTGACCAATCGGCACTCAGTGCCAAAATAGAACACAGTGCCCAACCAACACCCGATGCCACACCAACACAGAGTGTCCCACAGACACACAATGCCCAATCAGCACTAAGTGCCAATCAGGCACTCGATAGTCAGCAGGCAAATAGTAATACAACGCCACAGAGTGCCCATCAGGCACAGAGTGTTGAACCGGCACAGAGTGCCAACTCAACACCGAGTGACCTGCCGTCATTCCATGCCAAACTTGCTACGCAGTCAGTGCCAGAGGCACAGAGTGACCAATTGACACCGAGTGCCAAATTGGCACCTATACCAAACACAGCAGGGCATACATCAATACCAAACCTCATACTTGATGGACTATTGCCCCAGTTACGAATGCAAGAACAGGTGGTCTATTTACGCCTTTACAGGTTAAGCCACGGTTTTAGATCGAATACTTGTAGAGTTGGTTTTGACAAGCTTGCAAATACTTGCAATTTAAGTAGACGCGAGGTAATTCGTAGTATTGAGCGCTTAGAGATCTTAGGCTTAATAAAGCGGCTAGGATGTAATTTCAAAGCGAAAATGAGCGTTGAACGCGGAAACTTATATGAGGTAAATTTACCCGAAGCACTCAGTGCCAATCAGACACAGAGTGCACAACAGACATCTACTGTTGACGAGACACTGAGTGCCAACCAGACACCTAATAAAGATCATGATGATGATCCTATAAACAAAGATCATCATCAAAGCGCCCATACCGCGCATGAGCGCGAGACGATGACTCTCTATACCTCTCTCACTGGCAATCCTTATACAAAAGCAGATCGTGCCTCATACCAAAAGATCAAGGATGTGCCGCTAGCAGCAATAGAGAAGGGCATCAAGCTAGCTGCCCAACGCTCAGCCAGCCGCCCCAACTCTCTAGCCTACTTCCTCAAAGAGATTGCTAATCAAGCCAATCCACCCGCACCAAGTCGTACTCAGCTTAAGAAAGAGATGGGGCGTATCATCAAGGATATGAAGGATAATGATAGTAGGGTAAAGGGTTACACAACATGGGCAGAGTTTGGCGAGATGGTAAAGGAAAGGTGTGGTAATGAGGGGTTGCCTTATGATAATGGGTTGTTTGAGGAGATTATGAAGGAAACAGGTAGACCGTAGAGTAGGGTAGTGGTGTAGAGTAGGCAATGGGGAAGGGTAGACAGTGGGGAAGGGTAGGCGATGGAGAAGGGAAGAAGAGATCAGGTAGATCGCAGATCAGAGATCGAAGGGGAAGGAGATCGAGCCATCAGATCGGAGATCGGGAGATCAGATCAGCGGGGCAGGGTAGGGTAGGGAAGTGGAGATCGGGTTAGAGATCGGGCCGGTTATTGTTGAGATCGAAGATAGGCACGGATGCGAAGAAGAATAGGAAGGAAGATACGAGCAAGAAATCTATTAACCCTATCAGACCAATGTGGAGATCGAAGACGAGCGAGGAGAGCGCGGGTTTTTTCAACTTTGGGGCTTTCGATCTGTTCCCAGATCTTTAGCGACTCTTCAGCACAGGCGATGGCTTGAGAGCGTTTGCCGAGGGTGTTAAGGGCACGGGCGAGGTTGTAGAGAGTAATCCCTTGTCCAGAGAGATCGCCTATTTCACGCTTAATAGCTAATGATTGCTGGTAATAATCGATGGCCTTTTGTGGGTCGCCTAGCTCTGAATATCGATTACCAAGGTTGCCCAGATCAATCCCTTCACCCCTTCTATCGCCAATCTCACGATCAATAACCAATGCTTGCTCATAGTAATTGATGGTCTTGTGAGTATCGCCTAAGTCGGCATAGGCATTGCCCAGGTTAGTTAATGCATTACCTTCACCCATACGGTCACCAATCTCACGGGCAATAGTGAGATGCTGCTCGTAATACTCAATGGCTTTGTGATATTCACCTAGAGACCAGTAGGCAAGACCAAGATTACCTAGAATACCCCCTTCAGCACGCTTATCACCAATCTCATGGCTAACAATTAATGCTTGCTCGTAATACTTAATGGCTTCACGATATTCGCCTAGAGACCAGTAGGCCAAACCTAGATTACCGAGATGCCTACCTTCCGCATCCCGCCGCCCCAATTTCCTTGCTGCTGTCAATGCTGCTTCCAGCCAGCGCATTTCTTCTCGCGTATGCAGCCGTAGGCCAATCACCCATGTGCCAGCATCAGGATAATCATTACATAACCCTGCTGCCCGCACATCCTTCTTACCATTCTCCGCTGCCCATTGTTGCCCAGCTTCAATATTCACCCTCTCAATATCAAACAGCTTGAGACCAGCTAGCACGTTGTCATTACCCTTTTCATACAGATTTCTAGTCACCCACAACACACCACAATAATGCTCACTATGCCTTTCCTGCGCTTCATACCGTTCAACATCCCCCAACTTCGCATCAGCAAATAATCTCACCAAGTCATGCAACCTATACCGCTTACTACCCTGATCAAACAATACCAAGCTATAATCCATCAGTTCGCTAAGCCTATCCAGTGCGTCATCTTCTTCCATTGCCCATACAGCCGTTGCTGCCTTCAAATCAAAAGTATCTGGAAATACTGCTAACACACGCCAATGCTGTTGTAACTCATCATTGAGCAATTGATAGCTCAAGCTGATAGAGGCATCGACAAGCTTGAGACGTTCTTGTTCTTTGGCCAACCTTCTCAGATATTCCTCAATGGTGAAATTGGTACGCTTAGCTAGCAGATCGGCAGCCAATCTTAACGCCAATGGCAAATACCCGCACAACCTAGCCATCTCATCAACCTGCCCCCCAATCCTTGGCGCTATCTTCAACAATAACTCACACGCATCATCCACTGACAATGTATCCAAATCTTTAACAAACAATCCTGGTAGATTGAAATGCTGGCGCGAGGTAACAATCATGACACAACCATCAGGTGGCAATAACGGTCTCACCTGCTTATCATCCCTGGCATTATCCATCACTAACAATGCACGCTTACCATCTAACACAGAGTGATACAACCCACTCAACCTATCCAGATCATCAGGCAATTTCATCTCAGGATGGAAGCTACTAATAACGTGCTGCATGATCTGCATTGGTGACAATGGTTGTTGTTCTGCTGCTCCTTTCAAATCCAGGTAGAATTGAGCATCGGGATATTTAGTTTTTAACGTCCTACCAAGCACTAGCGCAAGCGCAGTTTTACCTATACCCCCCATCCCCCTTAATCCCGATATCGTCACGCCACCTTGCTCAACACCTCGTTCCATTTTACCCAACAACTCATCAATCTCAGTTTGGCGGCCAGTGAAGTCAACAGGGGGTGAAGGTAGCTGGTGTAGGGAAGTAGCAGAAAAGGAAGAAGCTGCTTGCTGAAAGATCACTGTGTCAGCATGGGCAATGTTAGCTATAGTACCAATATTTCCACCGGACACAGGAGTATTGAAGGCTGATGCTGCTGGTGCAGTCACCGCTTGAGTACTATCTACACTTGCCGAAGGCTGCTCTTCTTGCTTGCGCTTCTCATCCATAGCGTTGACTCTACCCTCTACCTTTACTGATGCACAAGCTTATCAAACTACCATTGATAAGCTAGTCGTGAGATTACAGTGGTAGAAATACAGGGGTGTGAAGAGAGCACACATTGACTAGTGAAAATTGGATGGCGAAGATAGATAAGCTGGCTGAGCTTGTAGATAGGGAAATGATGGCCTATTTTCTCAATAGCTGAGAAGCAGCACAGCACTGGCAAGGCACAAACCAGGTAAGTAGATAGTGCCTCTGTTACCCCTATCCATTGAAGGAAGCCAGTGCTGCACGTTTAGTATTACAACCGGATTACACGGCTAGAGTTCAAAAGTTCAAACCGTTCAATTGAAAGTACCAGCTTGGCCTACCCACTTGGTACTTTCAAACCTGATTATTGAAAATACCGACAACTAGACCGACAACTAGACCGACCTGGTACTTTCAAACATCCACTTTGCAAGTACTGATGTATGATGACAAGAAATTAACCATTATTGGGAGTCTGTTAATGGGCAAGAGCCGAGAAACCGATCCAGACAAAGCAAAAGGTCCAAAACCAAAATCAAAACCAAAATCAAAGGCGGCAACACCAGAGGCAAAGGCAGAAATAAAGACAAAGCCATCCCCCAACATCAAGACCAAATATGGCACGGTCAATCGCAAGGTATTAGAGAGATTGCAAAACAACTTCGACACAATGCAGATTTTATACGCGATAGATGCCATTGATCAGATTCGCTACCGCATTTGTGAGCCGGACCAGATACGTGATCAACTGCTCAACCTGCATGGTATGGCACACTGCCTGATTAATGGCGACCACAGTGCGACCGTGCGTGGCAATCCAGGTGAGATTTGGGAGTTGGCTGATGAGCTTGAGTCTGAGATCTCGGAGTTTGCCAGTAGTCTCAGGGGTGTGGCAGATATGCTTGATAAGTTGGTGATGCTGGTCCCGAATGATGATTGGGATGAAGATGATCAGGAATGATGCCGGAATGATTAAAGATGACTAAGAAGACGAGTTAATTTCAGAGTGTATGGTGTTGCCTATATAATGCTGAATACAAAATAGTTAGTTTAATAATTAGGTTAGAATTGGTAAAATCGTGGGATATTATGCCAGAAAAATACCAAGCTATTTCGATTGTATTTCACCCTACTGTTTAATCCTTTGGACCAGCCTGCGCATTCACGTAATAAGTTACAATTTCAACCCTCTAACAATGGGCAAACCCAACAAAAGAACAAAAAGCGACATAGCCCATAGCCCATACCCCATAGCCCGTAACCCATAACCCACCCACACCTTTAGTAATGGTAATAAGGTGCTAATAGGGTGGTAATAGTAGTGGTAATAGGGTGTTGGGGAGTAACGGAACAGAAAATACACTTAAGAAGCGGTCAGAGATTTGCAAAACTCTTAACTTTTGCAAATATTCAAGCCTGGCTTAAGCGAGTTTTCTGTTCCGTTGCTCCCCAACACCCTATTAAGCCCCATTAACCCCCCATTAAAAGGTGGGGCAAAAGTAATGTAGGGTAAGGCAGGGAATGAGTCTGATAACCAATAGACAAAAGGATAACCCCCATATATTGGGTCGTATAATATACTATTATGTAAAACCCTTTTATTATCAGCTACTTAATAATTTGGCATCTGGTAATCTACC
>JBFLVQ010000458.1:0-7831 GCA_040758525.1 Acidobacteriota bacterium | reverse complement strand
AGGGTAACCAGATCAGCCATCGGGCTGGCTGGCATCAGGAAATCAGAACCTTGCACCCGTTATATATCAGATACTTTTATACGCTAATCTAATTGCTCAAAACTTTGCCTATCTGTTTCGCCTTTGCCGCTAAATCTCTGTCATTCTCCTGATTAATGAAGAACGAACTACTGCGACTTTATTTTACTATCAAAGAACATTTTGTTTTGAAGATTTTCACACTAATTATCGGAATCGGGAGAGAAAAGTTGCGTGAAGAAGAAAAGTTTTGGTTAAAAATTACCGATGGTTAAAAATCTTTGACCGCGAAGTACACCTAAGCACTTCACGGTCAATTTTGTAGTCAGCTTAAAAAAGAGTTTATCCAACCTTCTTAAGTACAACATAACCACCAGCAGGAATGTTTACCTGGCTTGGCCCGCCATTAATCGTGGCGCCGAAGTTACCAAAATTGCTACCACCATAGCGAGCCGCATCACTATTGAGGACTTCTTTCCATTGCCCGGCTGGTAGATCCATAAGATAACCTGAGAGGTTGTTACGATTAAGGCTAGCAATAATCAGGAACTCTGCATTGCCATCCTTACGTGTGAAAGCCATTACAGAATTATCATTGTGAGTATAGACACGTGTCACTTGAGCATCAGCTTCAAAGGCAGGGCTAGAAGCGCGTAACGCGAGTGCATCCTGGTAGAATTGGAACATCTGTCGTCGTGTAATATTGAGCATTGCCTGCTCGCGTTCTATCTGGTTAAGCAGTGCTAGATCGCTAAAGACCTGTCGGTCAGCTATTGAAAGACTACGATAACCAGCATCCTTCTCACGCTCGGCTGGCGACATCTCGAAGAGTCGGTTATAGAGCCGACGTTGATCGTCATTGAAAGTAATACCATTCCAATCCCAGTTCCTCCCCAATGATTCCCATTCCCAGCCAATATCCCAAGTCGAAGGCACACCCCAATTGAAAGTATTCTGTGCCATCGATTCATCACCTTGGAAAAACATAGGTATGCCAGGTGCGGCTAATCCTATACCGGCGGCAAATCTTGCTGCGTTGCGCGCCCATTGTGGGGGAATCTTAGTAGTGCTATCGCCATCGGCAGTATCTATGGTGCGTTGCGCATTGCCAACCTCATCGTGATTAGAAATTACTGTATAGGCTTTTGTCCAGGTATCTAGACCACGTGGATTGATAAGCATATTCATAAATAGATCCATGTTTGTGTGCTGACCCTGGGCTGCCTGTTGTATGACTCCTGGATTGCTATTATCACGTACCAAGCGATGTTGAAATTCGGTGTACCATTGTGCATCAAAGCCACCGCCAGTGCCATCTGACAATACTGGGCGTGTGATTGCTGGATCATAATCAAACTGCTCAGCTACTGTGAAAACATCTGGTCGGTAGAAATGTAGTTGACGGTTGATCTCGCGTAACATCTCCCAACCATCCTTACCGCCTGTTCCCTTAATCGGCTCAGTGAAGTCGAAACGTAGACCATCAAAGCGAAATTCATCGATCTGAGCGACGGCGTGATCAACAAAAAACTGTCTTACCTTAGGATTGTTGTAGGCTGGCATTGCGCCCCAAGCTGTATCTCGTTTCTCGAACTTGTTGGGATCTTTTGACCAATTGAAATAGGGGTTCTCTTTACCATCTAGATTCCACATCATATTGTGATCACCACCAATATGATTGTAAACAACATCGTTAATTACATTGAGCCCTTTTGAGTGCGCCATATCTATAAAACGTTTGAGGGCTTCAGCACCATTTACCCAGCGGCCCTGCTCATCTACGAAGCCATAAGAATTCTCAATGGCAAAGCTATTAGCACCCATATAGCCCCAATCGCGCTCACCCTCTACTTCATTTACTGGTAATAGTTCAAGCGTATTTACACCCAAGCTCTTAAAGTGATCCAGCTTCTGCATTAGATCTTCAAAGGTAGAGCGATTGGTATTACTGGTGTTGCCAAAAAAGCTACCTACATGGAGTTGGTAGACAACCCATTTGTTGCGATCCTTTTCGCGTGGCACATTATCGTGCTGCCAATTATATTTGGTATCAGCAATGACAGCAGTACGAAAAGAACGACCACTCTGTGAAGTAATCAGATCACTCCAGCGATCATTAACACTAGATGATTTGCGCTCGCTAACACTCAATGTACCATCATTATTGCGGTCGCCAAGTAGACGCAGATCTCCTTCTGTATCGCGTCTGTAGACCTGAAACTCGTAGCGTAGACCTGTCAACTTCTCTAGATTGTTGACCAATGTGCTCCAGGTACCACCCGCATTAACAAGCTTGATACGGCCTTGTTCATCAACATTATTCGACCATAGATCGTTATATTTACCACCTCGCAATCTGTCAATCAGGGCAGAATCGACACGGCCCAGCCGATTGATCAGCTCTTGACGAGTAAGTTGACGCCCTGTCTCATCCTTGAAAATCATATATGCTGCTTCTGCATCTGGATGCTCTTCTACTTCAAAGCGGGTTAACTCGACGAGCGAGAGTTCACGTGCACGTTGACGCGCAGCCTCTGCCAATGCTGGATCGGGGCCTTCTATCTGAGGTTTGAACTGTTGATAGACATCTGGATCCATATAGAACTTATTGGTCTCCTGTCCTGTCTTAAGGTTGATATAAGTGCGACCAATGCCACGCTGCTCACCCTGCATTACACGAGCGTAAGGATCACTACGCTCAACCGTCTTGCCTTCAGAATCAATAAGCTGATAGCTATAGGCTTTGCCTGCCATGCTCTTCCAACCACCGCGCACTTTTACAGTCCAGTTGCCCTCGATATCACGTTTCATAGGGATCAGCTTTGTACGGCCAAATTCATCAAAGACCTTTACATTCACATGTTGTGCATTGGGCGCCCAGAACTTAAAGCTAATATCGGTTTTGCCTATCTTATGTGCGCCCATCTGATGGAAGGTTGTTGGTGTATAGGTGATCTGTTTAGTATTCTCTGTAAGGTTGAACTTAAGGTTGCCCTCACCCATTAATGCCCATTGTCCTTTACCCGCAGGCCCATCCGCGATTACTCCCCACTCCCAATTATGTGGCTGGCCATCATCAAGTAGTTCTACACTTGCCATCCACTTACCCTCGCCGATATCTCGCATAGGGATAGCATCTCCTTCCCCCCAGAGTGAATCGAAGGCACCTGTAGTCTTGTTCCAACTCCCTTTTAACTGTAGGTTAGTGAGGGAAGTGCGACCACCAGTATCGTAAACAAACGTTACGGTCCGCTTTAACGGTGTGGAGAGAGTAGTGTTGGCAGCAACAGCATCGACCCTGGCACTACGGCGTAGACTATTGCTAGCGGCTATGTTATCTGAACGTATAGTGCGTGCTGAAGGGGTAATATTACCCCAACTGGCACGGGTAGATTTTTCTTGTCCGCCGACATCTGTGCGCTTGCCTGTACTGAGACGGGCCTCTAATTGATCACGCAAAAATTCGCCTTTCATACTGCCACGGCGAACCGTGGTAGCTGTTGGCGATGTTGTTTGTGATGATGGCAAAGTAAGATCTGCTGCAACTGGTTGGTTGCTTGCGCTGTCAGGCTGTTCTGTTGTGTGCTCATTTACCTGTTGTGCAATAGTCTCCCCACTACCGTCAATTTTATTGATGGCCATATCTACTCCTTAAAAGCTTTTGCGTAGTATTTAACTGTGGTCATTGTGAAGGATATAACAGACTCTTATCGGCAAAGGGAAGAGGAATGTTTCGAATATTTCTGGCTGGTAATTAGCTCTTTAGACAAAAGAATTACCAGGACTTCCCAACGGTATGGAAATCCTGGCATAAGGAGGATGGTAAAATTAATTCTGGGTAGCTATTCTGCAGACTGTTTGGCGTAATAGCCTTCGCGACCACGCACAGAGAGATAGCTCAGCCCTTTAGGCGGATGTAGTTTAATTTTTAGTTTGTGCCATTTACCATCGGCTGGGGTAGTAGGGGAAAAACCTATACTGTACTGGCGGCGCAACTCTAACGCTATATGCATAACAGCTGATTGTAGCTCTTGTTCATTGCTAGGAAAGAATGCTCGCCCACCAGTCAGCATAGCCAACTCTTCAAGAATCCAACGACCTTCCAAATCCAAAGGATCGTTAGACCACTGCTCAACCATTCCAATCGCATAGATCAAGACATCGGACTCTTTGGCCAATTTTTTCAACTCATTTAATGAATAGCGGCTGCTATTATCCTGACCATCACTAAGTATTACGACCGCTTTCTTGGCATGACGCCCTACTCGTGCCTTCTCTAATCCTATATAGACCGCGTCATAAAGTGCCGTCGCACCTTTTGTCTCAACCATCACTAGGCTATTAGCCAATTGATCTGGATTGCGTGTGTAATCACTGGCTAGTTGTGCAGAATTATTGAAAGTTACTAAACAGTACTCATCCTTCTCATTGCTTGCGCCAATAAAGCGACGTAATGAGGCAAGAGAGCGAGTTACACGACTTTTCATACTGCCAGAGCGGTCAAAGACGAGTGCTACGGAAATAGGCAGGTCTTCGGTACTGAAGAACTCAACCTGTTGTTTCACTTTATTATCAAAGACCTCGAAATGCTCTTTCTCTAAGCCGGTCACAAGCCGGCCGTAACTATCTGTGACGGTGATAGCGAGTGTAACCAATTTGGTGCCAATATGGATCACAGGGTCTTCGGACGAGGGCGGCTGTTTTGACGTCTCTTTCACACCCTCAACTTCAGATCGGACTGGCTGTATCGCACCGTTCAAGAACATTAGAGTCAGCAAAAGCGCTACTATTTTCACATTCAAACCTTGCATAGGAAACCCCTCCAAAAACCTCTTACCTGTACCTGTGAAGATGATCAAATAGGCCGAGGTTTTGCTTTGCCTAGAACAAATATTTTGCTAGCGGCAAAATCCTAGGTATCAATAGTAAGTTTTCTCTCTTATTGCCATTGCGCTGGAGTAGGCGATTGATAGAAAATATTTTTGTACTAGGGAGGTTGCTGATGGGGAAAAAGTCGTAGATGGTAAAACTATTCTCTTTCCCCTTAGGACTCCAGCAAATATAATAGACTCTTATTTTAAGGAGATTCGCAGGCTACTGTTAGTTAAAATTGGATAGTATCTTGCGTATTAATATTACATGGAAGATAGTCAATTTTACGGTTTGATCTTTGTCATTGTAGCCTTTTTAGCTGCTGGTTTTATGCTCTACTACAATGCTACTAAGAAGCGTAGGATAGAACGAGAGTATCGTGAGGCACTGCAGAATCTACGCCGTAATCGTAAAGTCCCCGAGGCGCGTGTAGCCGCGATGCGTGCGGGTTCAAACTATTATGGTTCATTCAACCAGGATGGTAAGCCAACCCGTTTTGATCAAGAACAGATTCTAAGAGATATCCAGGAAGCAACGGGTGAGTTGCTGGAACAGTCCAAGCCCACCGAACCACCTCCTGTTACCCGCACCGTCTCAGAATATCGCAATATGCGTTAACGAGGGATGGCCGCCAAGGATAAAACTAGTGATAGTGCCTAGAGAAAATAGCCCAGAAGTTAAAAAGTATCGATCTTGTCCACCCCCTTACCGTTGGTGGCGCCGCTTTATTGCCGAGTTAGGCCAGACTGGCGGTTATCTCTTTGCTGTCTTGTTACTGCCATTAAGCCTATTTCTCTTTTTCGCTTACCAGCAACTGGAACGTGTCGTCAGGCCACTGCCTTCTGCCCAACTGGTCGGTACCTTTTATGGTGTGCAGCTATCAAGCGGCAACTATTTATTGCCTGAAATGGTACACATCCCTGCCGGCAGTTTTGAAATGGGTAGTGACCTAGGCGAAATAGATGAATTGCCGATTCATCAAGTCAAGCTGGGCGCCTTCAAATTGGGTCGCTTTGAGGTGACCAACGCTCAGTGGAAATCCTACTGTGATGCAATTGGTCAGAACTATCCTCCTAATCCTAAGCTAGGTAAAGACTATTTTCTGGAAAAGCCCAACCATCCGGTACTTAATATCAGTTGGCAAGATGCCCAGGACTACTGTCAATGGCTCTCACAGATCACTGGACAGCAATATCGTCTGCCCACTGAAGCAGAGTGGGAATATGCTGCACAAGACTCTACCCTCAGTCGCTTTGCTGATAACCGTACTAAAACTAGCCCGCATACTGCTGTAGTAGGGAGTTATCAGCCAAATCAGTTTGGTCTCTTTGATATGCTCGGCAATGTCTGGGAGTGGTGTGAAGATTGGTATAATCCTAACTTCTATCGTGGTAGCGCATTAGATAATCCTCAGGGAGCAGATAAGGGTAAATACCGGGTACTACGTGGTGGCTCTTGGGGCGATCCCAGGATTTTGTGCCGTGTCTCGAACCGTATCTATTGTGATCCTATGGGTAAATATAGATTTTATGGCCTGCGTATTGCCGCTAGCATACAACCTCAAGTATCGCAAAATCAACTTAGTCGCTAATAGTCGCGAGTCTATTACCACATAAGTTTGTAGATTGTAAAACCAAGTGTAACCAGTGCGATAACAACTATCACAACATACCAGTTGATATTGTGCTCTGGTGTACCAATAACGGCAATTTGCGGCTCTACATTCATCTTGGGAAAATTCTCTGGTGGGGTTAATTGTGGCCAGGAGTCACCAGAAATAGTGGCATTGGGATCGAAGTTGGCGTCTACATACTTGACACGTAGCACCCGCTCGGCCCATTCTACCCCATTCCATTTAACAATAGCTTGGGCAGCCTCCTGCTGACTGCCCATCTCGACATAGGCAGTCTTGCTGTTGCGGCCAGCGCGCTCGCCCTGTACGTACACCCAGTTCACCTTGCCAAGTGGCGCAAGCAACTCGGTGACTTCAGATGATCCTTTATCAGTAGGAAGGTTTTCGATAATTAGGACCTTGTTCATCGGCTCTAGTATACGATGATCTTGGGCAGATAAAGCAAGAGGAAATATGCTCAAAAAGCTTTATATAGGAACTTCTGGCTGGCACTATAAACATTGGCGAGGAAGATTCTACCCCGCCACTCTGCCCGCTAAAAGATTGGCAAGACGAATTACAGGCGATTTATCTCTATTTTGATAATGATGAAGCAGGATCTGCTGCTGAGAATGCGCTTATCCTCAAAAAGCTCTGCCAGTCGTAGAAGTATTCTAATCGTTATCTATATTCTCTTCATTATCACAGTCTGTATTGAGTGGCTCTACATCAAAGGTCTGCTCTTCTGACCAGTCAGTCCAGTCTCCATTTACCTTAGCCCGTACTTTCCAACGCCAACCTAATCTATAAGTATCAATTATATATGAACTAGATTTTACCTGTTTAAAAGATGATGTGGCTAAATTATCAATGTTAATTATAGGATATTGGGCGCCTGCTCCAATAACATAAAGATGGTAATAGGTAGCTTCTGGAATATCTGACCAATCAAACTCCCAAACTATTTTGTCCTTTCTATTCTCACAACTATTATCGATAACCTCTCCAGGCTTGGGAGTAATTAATTTAGGGACAGATGGCTTTTCTATAAACGTAGCAGAAGCTGAGAAAGGAAATTTTTCTTCAGCCATATACTCGATAATTTGGTTTGCGATACCGGCAAGATCCCCATTATCAGAGAACTCTCTTTGCAAAAGTATCCTACCACGTCTGTTTACTAGTTTTATCCCAACTACCTGCTTACTCTCCTTCTCTATCAAAGAGATCTTTAAAACTGCATCTGTCAAGCTTCTCTCTGTTGCTATATTAAAGTTCTTGCTATGCAAATTTTCAGTAAGCAACTTGTGTAGTTTTTGCAGTAAGAGATCA
>JBFLVQ010000457.1:0-7861 GCA_040758525.1 Acidobacteriota bacterium | reverse complement strand
ATGTCGATTCTGCCAATCGTGTCTATGTTGCTGACACACTAAACAATCGTGTACAGGTGAATATGGATGGGACAGCGGCAGGATGGATGAACTTTATGACTGGTGGTAACCAGGTAGGCTTTGTGCTCAGACCTGAAGGAGTAGTGCTGGCCTCCTCACAGAATGTCTTTATTGCTGACACAGGCAACAACCGTGTACAGCGTAAGGGGATAATGACAGGCTCACAGGCTACTATCTCTGGTGGACCTGGCACTCAAGCTGGTCAGTTCAATGCTGTTACTGGTATGCGTTAACAACTATTTCCCTAATCCCAGCTAGTAGACTGGGATAGGTTAATAACCTGCCTGTCCAGATAGTCAACCTACTATCTGGACAGGCAATAACTTTCTGTTTAATCTCCAGCTCACCTAGCTGTACTAGCTCGAGAGTACCTGCAGACTAACGGTTGACTATCTCTTTTTTGTAAACTTCGCTAGATTCGTAGCAAAGAGACAGATGCGTCAAAATTTTTCCATTATCAGAATACAAATCTGGTAAAAATCCGTTATTTTATGGTATAGCCAAACCATTAAGGCTAGCTATGAACGTTTATAGTACTAAGCAATAGGAGTGATAGAAAGAAAGAGACAAGACAGCCTACGCAAGCCTACGTCATAGATAGATATTCACGTGGGGCGAGGAAAAAGCATGATGCGCAGATTGCTCCGGGTGTTATTCGTTGATGATTCTGAAGATCGTACTCTAAAACTAGTGCCAGAGTTACAGCATGGTGGTTATAACCCCACTTACACCCGGGTGGGCACCCTGCCAACACTGACTGATGCGCTACAAAACCAGCAGTGGGACCTGATTATTGCTGATTTGCCCGGACTACATTTAACGACAATGGCTGTGTTGAATCTGTTTAAAGCAGCCGGCCTAGATCTACCATTTATAATTGTCTCTCAACATATCAGTGCTGCAGAAGTAGCCACGGCGATGCAGGCTGGTGTACATGATTGTCTTAAATACGATGATCTGACCCGCTTCCTACCTGCCATTGAGCGGGAGTTGCGCGCCGCTGCGCAGCGCAATGAATGTCGGTTACTAGAAGAGAAGTTACAAGAACATGCTTCTCTATTAGTCCAAGCCCGAGACGCTATTTATGTATATGACCTAAATAATATCATCGTTTTTTGGAATAAGAGTGCGGAACGGCTCTACGGTTGGAGTAGCAACGAAGCGATTGGTAAAAAGGTCGATCAGTTTCTGTTCAAGAAAGGCTCTTTTCAATACCATGAAGCTCGTAAACTTCTCAATAATAAAGGTGAATGGTCAGGCGAACTACATCAGATGACGAGAGAGGGCCGAGAGATAATTGTTGAGAGTTACTGGACATTACTACGTGACGATCAGCAAAATCCTAAATCGATCCTTACCGTTAATATCGATATCACAGAAAAGAAGCGTCTGGCTGCACAATTTCTACGTGCACAACGGCTAGAAAGTATTGGTACACTGGCAGGCGGGATTGCTCATGACCTCAACAATGTCCTTGCTCCTATCCTAATGGCTGTACAGTTGTTGCGTAGAAAGTTCCATGATGAGCAGAGCCAGCGCCTACTTAACACTTTAGAGACGAGTGCAGAACGAGGGGCAGATCTAGTCAAACAGGTGCTCTCTTTTGCCAAAGGCGGCGAAGGCGAACCTGTCATAGTGCAGCCTAAACATCTTATTCAGGATATTGAAAAGATTCTCAATGAAACTCTATTTAAATCGATCGAGATAGAGGCTAGCGTGGCTAAAGATCTATTGCCAGTCATGGGTGATGCCACACAACTACACCAGGTATTAATGAATCTCTGTGTCAATGCGCGTGATGCTATGCCAGCAGGTGGTAAACTTACCGTCTCAGCAGAAAATACTGTACTGGATGAACATTACGCAAGAATGAATCGTGAAGCTCGTCCAGGCCGTTTTGTACTTATCAAGGTCACTGATACTGGTAAAGGTATTCCATACGAAATAATAGATAAGATCTTTGATCCCTTCTTTACCACTAAAGAGGTGGGACAAGGAACCGGTCTAGGACTATCAACTACTCTAGCCATTGTCAAAAGCCATGGCGGTTTTATCAATGTCTATAGCGAAGTTGGCAAAGGAACACAGTTCAAGATCTACCTACCTGCGGCGGAGTCCTCTCAATCTAAAGCAGAAACAGTTCCGCAATCACATTTACCAGCCGGAGCGGGCGAATTGATCTTGGTAGTTGATGATGAAGCCTCTATACGCGAGATTACTAAGGCAACACTAGAGGCTTATGGTTATGAAGTGCTAACAGCTAATGATGGAGCTGAAGCAATCGCCATTTATGCGGAAAACCGCAATCGTATTGCGGCTGTTATTACCGATATGATGATGCCTTATATGGACGGTCCTGCCACGATACGAGCAATGCAAAAACTTGATCCTAATGTCACGATCATCGCTGCCAGTGGCTTAGTAGTAAACACTCATACCCAAGAAGCTACTAACCCCAGGGTGAAAGCTTTTCTACCTAAACCTTACACTGCCGAGACCCTACTTGAGGTGCTAAAATCCGTGATTAGTAGTTGATGGCGGCAAGCAACCGTTACAGACTACTCATTTCAGGCTAATATTCAAGTACTAATCAAGCTAACAACCATGACTCAACCAGATAATTACCAGACTCTCATAGAGGGTCTGACACAGTTTACTACACGTGCGGCGCTCTACCGCTCGCAATTTTATGCTACCCAAGGCAATGCCATTGAAGCAGTGATAAACCGTATTTGGCAACAGTCTCCCGCCAATGTAGTACCAAGACTGTGCAGCTTCCTACGTGCGGTACAGTGGAATATAGAGCGTGGTAGACAGCTTGATGCGATTATTGATCTCTTCACCACACATCCTTTACTTAAATTTGCCGACCTAATCTTGCTCAATGAAGTTGATATAGGGATGAATCGTACTGAGAATCGCAATATCGCCTTCGAATTAGGCACACAATTAGGAATGTATGTCGCTTTCGTGGCTGAATATCTAGAACTGACCAAGGGAATAGGTATGGAAGCCCTCTTACCAGGGGAAAATCGGGAAGCGCTACATGGTAATGCGCTACTATCACGCTACCCACTAAAGACAGTACGGGCGCTACGATTACCTAGCTGCTTTGATGCATATCAGTTTCACGAGAAGCGTTATGGCGACCGTGTGGCGTTGATTGCAGAACTTGATTGCCTTGACTCTACATTATTGGTTGTTAGCACTCATTTGGAAGTGCGCCGTACGCCTGCCTGTCGTGCTACACAGTTTCGTGCTCTGCTTGACAATATTGCCCCTACTTATACACTCAACACACAGCTACCAATTTTGATCGGTGGAGATCTAAATACCGGCACCTTCAAACGTGGACGTCGTTGGCATGCAGTAGCAGGACTATTGCGGCTAATCAGTAATGATGCGAATATTGTGCGTCAAACATTATGCCATCCTGAGCAGACCGAACCCCTCTTCGCTTTGGCTCAATCGCGAGGCTTTCGTTTTAAGGGACTCAATGATGCTCTACCTACCTGTACCACATTGTTGAGTGGGCTAGATGAAACTGACTATTTACCAGCCCAATTAAGAAAATGGATACTTTCGCGACTAGCTAGCTATAATAATCAGCTTGAATTTCGTCTAGATTACTTTTGTGCGCGTGATCTACAACCATTAGAAGATGATCAATGTATTGATCATCAGACTGGTGTAACAAGCCGATCCGCGCATACACTGCGTGGTCTCTGCTGGCAGGGCAAGCCTATTTCTGATCACGATCCGATTGTCTGCGACTTTGTGCTCCCGACCACCTAGGCAGAGAAACTACCTCCCACTATTGTGACAGGCATCAGCCACTGACTTAGTGCGAGCTACTGTTTGACTTACTAATAGGCGCTAAAGCTAATCAGCAATCTGTGCTGCTTTAGCAATATCTTCGCCTGCGACCAGAACAAACTCACTGCTAGCCCCTTCGATACGACTTTTAAGATAGGGTCTGTACTCATCGCTATCATAGAAAGCATAGGCAGCTTCTTTGGAAGGCCACTCAATGATTAGAAAAATCTGCGGAGTCTTTCGTTCACCTTCGATCTTTTCAATATTGGATGTACGAGCTAAATATCGGCCCCCATGTTGTTCAACAAGCTTAGTCACATTCTTGATGTAGGCTGGCACCCAACTCTGATCAGTTATGTCAAGTTCTGCAACACAGTAATACTTCATTTAACACTCCTAAGCCATTGAATGGATATTAACATTACACAACTTAAATATGTTCCTGGCATACCACTCTATCATGTGAGAGCTAGGCATAACAGGTGAAATCGCTCTCGCGATTAAGAGAAGCGGGTGATATAGCGTGCCAACTCTACGGAAATCTTCGCGGCATTTCCTCCTCCTGGACCACCATGCTTAACGAATGTGGCGATTGTGAATCGCGCTTTCCCTTGTGAATCGAAGATTAATCCGGCGAACCATCCATCTGATTGTGGACCAATTGGCATAGGACCTGGACCGGTGCCGGTTTTACCACCGATTTGCCAACCAGTATCCTTCAATGCATTCGCGATACTCTTTGCCGTGCCACGTTGAACAGTATCACGCATCGCAGACTGAAGCCGAAGCGCTGTGCTTTGCTGCATAATACGAGTGGAGTTTTTCAGTTGTTTATGCGACACCTGTGACTTCTTGATTGATGAGGTAGGTTGCTCTTCTCTTGCTACAGGTGTTAACATCACACCATTATTACCAACAGCTTGTAGAAAACGCGAAATGTGTAACGCTGTTACACTCATGTTAGTTTCACCAATTGATAGGGTATCTGCCCATTCCATATCTTTCGTTTCGTCGCTTAATGAAATATATGCCGAAGTAGGTATCAGGCGGGTTTCCCAAGTTGTAGCCAGTTCACCCCAAAATGTATCATTTCTTGGCAAGTCGCTTCGCTCAGCAAAGCCATAACGCTTGAAATCTTTTAGCATTGCCTTTGTCCCAACAGCCTTGCGAAGAGCAATTGCCATCTGCCTTCCAGCAGAATCACTACCGCCAACAAGTATTTCATGAACCGATACCCGCGACCTATAAGCAGGATTTTTCGCCTTTGCTGTCCCTTTGGTGCTATTGAAGCTGGAATTGGGCTGTTGGTTATCCCACCAAGATGCACACAGTAACAGCTTGCAGAGAGAAAGTGGCAAAACTGGTGTATTAACATCCAGTTTTGATGGTTGGGATGCCGCAAAAGCGACGAGTGCACCCGTAGCTACATCTTGAACTACGGTGATTGCTTCAAGCTGGTTTGCGTTCATAATCTCAAGTGCCTGCTTATTCGCAGCAACACACACGGCATGTTGCGCTAGCGCATTTGCACAAGGCGACACAGCTAAATCAGTATTATTCGTCAAAGAGTTTTCTACCCTGCTCACCATTGCACAAGAAGAAAACAGTGTGAAGTTTCCAGCTCCAATCACTAACAAAGCAACTATTGCCACCAAGGATATTATTATGCTCTCAGTCTTTTTCAACATTAACTTCTTCCTTTAGTTAAGCTCCGTCACCCGATTGCAGTATGGCGTTAGGCAGGTTTATCTTACCATTTGTAAAATCCGTTTATACATAACATCGGAACGTAATACATACTTTACTCCTGATATTACTGGAGATCCTTCATGATATAGATAATGATCAAATAGCAGCGCCATACCTTTCTTAGGTTTTACATCTATTTCATCATATAAGTATTTCAAATTAAATTTGGTCTCTCCACCCTCAAAATTATCATTCAAATAGATCATCAATGTTAATTTACTCTCTTCATTCTCATTTCTTCGGAAACAACCATCATAATGCCAGGCAAAATATTGATCTGGTTCATAGCGGTAATATCTTATTCTTTCATTCAATCCTATTGCTTGCCACCCTTCTCGCTGTGCTGGAATATATTGCGCTATTTTCTGCCAAATATAATTAACAATTGAACTATCATCTATCATCACTCTGGTATTATTCCTCACATCTTTACGCATAATAAATCCTGCTGCTGTTGTTATGGGAGCATCTACATATCCATTATGCTCACTTATTCTTATATATTCATCGCATTCTTGCTCTGTTAATACATCTAAGATGGTAAATATTTTATCTGGCACGATCTCGTCCATTTTCATATCAATTCTTACCTTTCAATTATTTATTAGTGTATTATAGACACTATGCTACAATAATTTCAAGTTTTTAGCGTTAATTTTCTGGAATTACTCATTTATCCTCTATTTATGGGGCTTTTTGTTAATCAATCGCCAAACTTAAAGCTAGATATTTAATGATATGAAAGAGTCTGATGAAGGAGGTTATTGGGGGTTATATAGGCAGTATGGATCGTGCATAGGCATATCCATTGGAGCAGTTAGCGTTCCATATGGGCTCTGCCCCAGCGGCGAATGTCTTCCAGTAGCGGCAATAATGATCGACCATAGTCGGTTAGCGAATACTCGACAGGAGCTGGTATCGCGCCAGTTGGTTGTCGTCGTACGATGTCATCATTAATTAGCTCTCGGAGCTGTTGTGTGAGCACCTTCTGGGAAATACTGGGTATGGCTTGCCGAAGTGCGGCGAAGTGTTTTGGTGATTCCGCCAACCAATACACGATGATCAGCTTCCATTTTCCGCCAATCGCTGCCAATGCCGCCGTCAGTGGACATCCACTGACTAGATTGGGACGCTTAGGACGACTATGGTTACCTGCAGGTGCCTTCTTGATGAAACTCACAGGTCACATTATATTCCTTCTTGACAAAATTACAGATCAGATTATTCCACAGTGCCTTGGGAGGTACACCATGATAGTAGAAGTCCGCAGCTATAGAATCAAGCCTGGCCGCCGCGCAGAGTTTATACAGTTCTTTCAAACGCGAGCCATACCAGCGCTACGCGCACATGGGATGAAAATAGTTGGTCCATTGCTTGATCTTGAGAATCCCAACAAATTCGTTTGGTTGCGTAGTTTCCCTTCTCTGGAGGAACGAGACCAAATGAAGAACGCCTTCTACGAAGCTGAGTTATGGAAGAACCAGCTAGAAGCTATCGCCATGCCAATGCTTGAAAGCTATGATGTGATACTTTGTGAGACATCGACCGGGTGTGTGTTTGATGAACCTTATGCAGAGCCCTAATGATTTTTTCAGACCCATATAGCAGAATTGCTGGATCAAGAAAAACTATCATTAGTTATTTATATAGCTATTTTGGTTTTGAAAGTCTAACCAATCCATCATTTGCAATTTTAATCCACTCTCGCTGTAATTTTTTCTGATGATATGACAATCGCTTTGTGCGTTTTATAGTATCTTCATATATTGACTTTGCTCTCTCTTTTTCACCTATCTTTTCAAGCAGTCTTCCATATTTACAATGTGCTTCTTCTCCACCATGTCTTTCAATAATTGCTTCGTATATTGATTTTGCATCAAGATCTTGACTCATATTTTCTAATATTTCTGCATAAATCAACTCTCGTCTATACTGCTCATAATTTGGATGGTCAGCTTTTATCTTCTTAACAGTTATTAAAGCATCATCATACTTCTTGGCTCTATTTTGTGCCTTTATCAGTTCTAATGTGATATCAGGGTCTTTTTTAAATACACCATTTAAACAGCTTTGATAAATCTCAACAGCCTTTTCTGGTTGATTATTTCGAATATAAAAATTGGCAAGGGCAATTCTATTTTCTACTGTATCTGATAGCTCTACTCCTTCTTGTAAAGTCTTTAGCTCTCTTTCCGGTTGTATTATATTAAGAATAGAGTTAGCAATAAAACCCAAA
>JBFLVQ010000456.1:0-7875 GCA_040758525.1 Acidobacteriota bacterium | reverse complement strand
CGGTAAAAGAGTTTCAGGTAGTCAGCAACAGCTTTGCTGCTGAATTTGGACGTGCTCAGGGCGGGATCGTTAATATTGTCACACGTGCAGGCAGTAATGAGCGTCATGGTAGTATCTTCTTCCTCAACCGTTCAGATGAGATCAGTGCTCGTCCAGCCTTTCTTGCTACTGAACCACCCTATTCACAATACCAGTTTGGCGCCACCTTAGCGGGACCATTGCAACATGATCGCAAGTTCTATTTTCTCTCTTTCGAACGCCTTTCTATTGCACAAAGCGCTTCGGTATCGATCCCTACACCAATCCTTACCTCGCTTAACCGTATGGGATTCCCTGCTCGCGCGGGTGCAATACCCTTTTCCGAAACGGCTTCAACATTACTGGCCCGTACCGATTTCAAGATTGGCGATGCCAATCTACTAAAGATTCGCTATAACTATGCAGGTATCTACAATGGTGCGTTAGAGCCATTTGGGTCGCTGCGAGCCGAGAGCGCAGGTGGTTTACAAAGGCTACGTGATGACAATATTGCGATTGCTAACACTTACCTAAATGTCCCGCATCAACTAGTAAATGAGACTCGCTTTCTTTTTGCACGTCGTGATATCAATGTCGATCCACTTGATCCAGTTGGTCCACGCCTCAATATTGTTAGCCAACTAGGCACTGCGGTAGCCGGACGTAGCGCCTTTCTGCCTAACCCACGTGAGGAACGAATATTTCAGATTGTTAATAATGTCTCGCTTACACGTGGCCGGCATCAGGTAAAGTTTGGCGTAGATTTTCTACATATCTATCTACCTGATGGCTCTACTCAACTGCCTATTGGCGCGGCTGGACAGGCTTTTTTTCAACCAATAGATTTTGCTGCTTTATCAGGTGTTCCTACGGCACCATTTTTTACTGCCTTGGAGGCTTTTGATCCAAGCTTGCGCACACCCGCACAGCAATCTTTCTTAAGGTTATTAGCAGCCGGATTGCCAAGTCGCTTTCCTGGTTTTCCTCAACTAGATCTAACACGACTCTCGCTACCATTGGCATTTGCACAAGCGTTCGGCGATCCATTTATTACCGTACGCTATAACTATATCTCTACATTTATACAGGACGATGTACGCTTACGACCAAATCTGATCGTCAAGCTAGGACTACGCTATGATCAGGAGCGTGTCCAGTTTCTTCCTAAAAATAGTGGTAATTTTAGTCCTCGCCTAGCCATTGCTTATAATCCAGGACAGCGTGAGAATCTACGCCTCTTCGCCGCTTATGGTATCTTTCATGGCATTACCCCTTTTCAACCTATCTTCAATTCGGTGCTGGCAGAACGCAATGGGTTTAAGGTTATGGTGTTGCCATTCCCATTCTCTATCATACCGTTTTCACTGCCAGGGCGGCATTTTCCTGAGTCGCGTACATTACCACAGGGAGTGCAATTTATCCCACAGTTGAGTGCAGAAAGCGAAGTGCAGTCAGATTATCGTAATGGATATACACAACAAGTCAATGCTGGCTTTGAATACCTGCTTGGCAAAAATACTCTGCTATCGGCCAGCTATCAATATGTGCGTGGAATAAAATTATTACTTAGCCGTAATATCAATCCGGTAGTACGACCGATTCCAGGTGATTCACTTAACAGCCAAATTAAAGGCAGAGTTGATCCCACACGTGGCGGGGTACAGGAGATCGAGTCAGCCGGTGATAGTTACTATAATGCCTTTACTCTGGCTGCCCGCCAACGTATTGGTGATCGGTTCTTGTTACAGGCACATTACACTTTCTCAAAGACGCTTGATAATTTCGTCGATTATCGTGTAGAACTAGTGGCATATCAAGATCCTCTTAATCTAGGTAATGAGCGTGGCCATTCTGTGCAAGACGTGCGTAATCGTTTTGTTGCTTCAAGCATCTGGTCACTAGACTACAGTCAGCATCCACTTCTGCGTGACTATCAACTCTCTACAATTGTGACCTTAGAGTCAGGACGACCTTATAATCTGCTCACAGGTGTCGATCTAGATATGAATGGTGATGTCCCAGCCGGTGATCGCCCACTAGGAATTGCCCGTAATGCTGGTATCACACCAGGATTTGCTTCGTTAGATCTACGCCTTACCCGTCGCATCACTTTCAAGGAGAAATATAATTTTGAAGGTTTTCTGGAGATATTTAATGTTACTAATCGTGTGAATGTGCTGGTTGATTTCAATGGTAATGTCTTTCCACCAGGACAGAATGGCCGCTTTGATCTACCAACGCAACGTGATGGGCGTTTTATTCTACCGAAGAACCGTCAGAACAATTCTTTTGCACCACGTCAGTTGCAGTTTGGTCTGCGCTTTGCCTTCTGAAATGAACCTCTCTAGCATAACTACTAGAGAGGTTCATTCATTCTCTACTTAGAACTCTGTCACAACATCATTCTCTGGCATAGCTGTGCGTATGATGCCTGCAGTAAGATATGTGCGTGCGGCCAGGCAATGGGCAAGGAAATCACTGGTCTGAGCAGCATCCGGCTCAGTACAGACAATTGGCATTGCTGGTGCGCCAGCACCTAGAATGATCTGATCACCACGTACCACGATCTGGCCACCACCTAGTACTACCACTTCATAACTGGCCTCTGCTTTGGTGCTATTGACGTTCAGTTGCAAGTACTGAATTAGCCGTGTAACCGTACGTTGGCTATGGTCAGTAACACTAACATCAACACCAGCAATATCAATAACCAGATGTCCATAGGCATTAAGTAGCAAGTAACGGCAGACTCCTTGTGCACTTGGCTGTGCCAGGTAACGATTGAGTATGCCACGGCTCTCATTACTCAACTTTGGATAGCGTGCCGCTGCAGTAGCGCGTGACTCATAATATTTATTGAACTGACTGAGATACTGTTTCAATTTTGGTTGTACTTCACTCGGTGAGGCTTTTGCGACCTGATCAAGGGACTCCCAAAAACTACGCGCTGAACGTGGGATCTCAAAGAAACGCCGACATTGTTCTGGATCACCTATAAGTGTACCGATCAATGCCTGGTGACGATTTACACTGGTTAGCCAGCGCCGGCCATCGCTATAGGTTGCCATTACCGCTAGCTTGAGACGTAGTGCTCGGTCCGTGCGTGTGCCATAAAGTAGCCCTGCTAACAGTTGTTCAATGGTCTGGATCTCAAGCAATGTAATTGGCTCGTAGGTAGCCGCTGGTAAGCGTAATCGTGTTGTGATCTTCTGTACCACCGGCTCAGGATCAGGCTGGAATTCATCTAGTAGTCGTACTAGCTCTTCGATTGCATGAACCTGCTTGTCAGTTGCGCCAATCAGACGTAGATCATTGGCGCACTGGCGCAAGTACTTCTTAAAGGTAGAGGCAAAAGCGAGCCAGAAATCATACTTGATCTCTGGATCAAAATAGCTGTTGAGTGTCTCGCTAATTACGGTAGGATTGTCCCGCTCCATTTCCAGCAGATTCAATAGGCTGATCACTAGTGCCTGTGCAGAGCCTTCAGAATTAATCTTGCAAGCCAGTTCATCATCCTCGCCCGGATTCAATTCCTGCCAACCCAGTTCTGCTACCAACATCAGACGTAGAGTATCACCAAAGAGACGTAGCAGTTTGGCAAGTGCTTCGGGTGGCTTGACACTCTCACACTCTCGTTCCCAACGTTCTTGCTGTGCTGTGGCAACCCAGAACTGCCAGAGTGTCGGTGAACAACCACGCAGTACTGCCCAAGATTTCTCTGCCGATTGCCGCCATTCGAATTTGAAGTACTCAGCGATTGCCGGACGTTGACGGTCGAAAGCCACAGAGATATCTGAGAGTGCAATACGTAATTGTTCAGGTGAGCGTACCGATTGTAATCTAGGTAAGATTGCATCGGCAACCGCCCAAGTCTGTTCAAGCAGGTTGAGCAATCGTGTCTGATCGGTTTCACCAATCACACAGAATGGATTCTTGTTCTTAGTTACTAATAATCCGGTTTTACCAATATAGGTTGTGCCCTTAGAGACAGCCAAATCCATCATAGGGCCGGTGAGTGCGGCTAAATGGGTAGTGGCAGGATTTTCCAAGCGTGGCTCGCCAATCGCTGCCAACCCATTGCTAAGGGTACGTAGATATTCATTACCAAACATTGCAATGGCGCGGCGGCGACTTACACTACGCCAGCAATTTGAGAGAATTTGGAAGCGTAATGTCGGGTCGATCTCTTTATCGAGTCCTAGCGCTGTACTATCTAGTAGCGCCATTCCTGTAAGAGTAGCAGCAACACCACCAAAAGTGCTCTTGGCGATATAGGTGAACTCACCTGCTGATGCTACCAATGCATCTAGCAACATAGAGAGTTCGCTATGTGCCATATAGATCTTGAAACGTTGATTCTGATAGGCAAGATCAAAATGGGCCAGTCCACAATTCCAGTAGGGTTGATAGATCGCCTCATCAGATGGTTTAGCAGCAGCAATCACGGTATTAAGCCAACGATTCAACTCATCTGGCTGCTGACAACTCATCAACTGCTTAGCGCGTAGGAAGAGTAATCCCACTTCAGCAGCAGAGCGTTTTAAGTTACGACTTGCATTGGGATCCTCATCAACCTCCTGCCAACAACTCTGTTTATAATCATATTGCCAACATTGTGCGGGCGCTTCACAATTGGTAGCAAGGTTGACCGTATTGTAGATAAGTTCAAAGTTACAGAAATGGAATAGTTCGATAATAGCGCGAACCAGCTGATGGGGTATATCCCAGTTCTCCATTAACTCTTCAGTGTCAGGGTCTTGTAGTACACGCCGCGTTTCACTAGCAAGTTGTTCAACTACACCAAGCAGGTGTATGAGATAACCCGTTACCTGCTTGTCAAGCACAATGCCATCGGCGCGGCCACCTAATTGGAAGAGGTAACCCTCATCGCCGCCTGCTGGGGTATAGGTGACAAGCGCCGGTTTCTTAACCGACTTGGTCTCTTCTCTGGTAGCCCAACTCTGTACCTTAAGCAGTCCACGTACACTATGGCTAAGCAGACGTAGCAACTGCTCGGCACGTGGAGCCAGTCCTAACGAGCGTTGATCGTCAAGCAGTTTCAGATATTGCTCAAGCGCATAGAGCTGCGAGGTATGCTTGGCAAGTACATAGCGTTGTTGTGAGAGTAACTCAATCTCGCGTGTGAGATCAGCAAAGACACGATCGGAATAACGGAACTGTGCGTTCTGCTCGGTGGCATTGATCTTCTTGAGTGAATCTAAGCGCGCACGCGCAAAGGCAAGATCACGTCGAGTGTTGGCTAAGGTGGCGCGTATAGTAGCAGTCATCTGTACTAGTGCCGCCCGCTTTACCAGCAATAGACCAAGCCCTACTTCACTATCACGACTGTAGAGATCGGTATAAAGCGACATCTCTTGTTCACGTGAAAGTAGATCTAAATCGACAATTACAGGATCGAAGCTAGGACCATTTGGTTGTGGCTCAGTAAAAACTCGTGCTGCCCATTCCAGGCTACTCTCTTTGCCTGCTTCTGCCTGATTGAAATCTTCATTAAGAAAATAGAAATCCATAATTCGCCTACTTCCCTATATCAGTTGCAAACCTGACGATTGCCGATGATAGATTTCGGATTGCCTACTAAAAATAGTCTTTGGCTATTATATCAATCGCAAGGTCTATAATTAGATTAGCTCTTGGGTTTCGATATCTCACGCCAGTATTTCATACGTTCCGCATTGTTAAGTCCCTGCATCTTTACAAGCACTTGTTGGCTCTTGGTAGCTATTTCAGCAAGAGTTTTGTCTGGTGATGCAGCAAGACGGGTAAAAGCCTGCACACGTGTCTGCGAGGGGGCCGCATACTCAGAAGTCTCCGGTGCACGTCCTGAGCGCTCCACCATCATAAAGCGGAACATATAGCCGGCATAGATTGTTTGTAGCGCACTGGCACGAAAAGCCAGCGGTACATTCTCATCTCCGACAATACGCATGAGTGGATCGATACCCTCATCAAGATAGCCTAGTGAGGTAATAATATTAAAGATCTGTCCTGTATCATCCCGTGCTGATAACTCTGCGGTGAGCCGTTGCGCCTGTTCATCAAGTGCCTTCTCAAGCTGTTCAACAGCCTGTTGCTTGACGGTATTAGCCTGGCGTTGGTAGAAAGGTTTGAGGCCTAAACAGCCGAATTTCATTACTGCTCGGCCATTAAAATAGTGGTGGTAGTTGGGGTCCTGGGTAAAATGCTGGCCTATCGCGATTACTGTCTGTAATAACTTCTCGGCGGCGGCCTTATCTCCTGCCGCTTCCTTAAGCAAGCCCTTCACCATCAGCGCGCCTGCATAACTATTGAGCAGTGTAAGCGGTATAGGCTGCAGTGCCATAGGATTTTCAGGGATTGGCACAACTTCACCAACTAAGCGTGAATACTTGCGTTGTGCACCTGTTTCCAATTTCGCTAGCTCAGGAAGTTGTGCTGCCTTCTCAGCCTCCTTCTTGACTGCCTCATCTGATATCGCATTAGGTGAGATTGGTACATTTGCAGTGATTGCGGCATTGAGTGCCTGTAAGACTGGTGATAGCTCATCAAGAAATCTCTGTGTCTCCTCAGCGGTTGTCTCAACACGTGGTTTGAGTGCTTCCCAATAGAGTTGGGCGGCATTGCCACTCTCTTTTTGCTCAAAGAGTACTGCTGTAGTATCGATAGGAGGATTGAAGAGGCCAGCAAATTGCGTAACCTCAAGGCGTTGTTTCGCCACATTGAACTGTTTCTCTACTGCGAGCTTGAACATAGGCTCGGTAAGCAGGTTGTTATCGCCCCGTTGACAGGCAATGTTAGCTATCAGGAATGCCGTTAAACAGATCGCTGCAATAGGTCGCTTCATATTTTCTCCCCAGTGGCTTGAGCTGTCTGCCTACTAGCTAGTAAGCTGCTCAATCAGCCTATTTTTCTGTATTTTGCCCGTCGCGGTCTTAGGAAACTGCTGACAAAAGAAGACCCGGCGCGGGCATTTGTAGTCGGCCAAATGTGCGCGACAATAGGCGATAATATCATCGCTATGCGCCTGCGCGCCATCTTTAAGAATAATTGCTGCGGCGACCTCTTCGCCCCAGATAGGGTCGGGTATTGCTATCACAGCCGCCTCCTGGATCGCTTCATGACGGTAGAGTATCTCCTCGATCTCTTTCGGATAGATATTCTCACCGCCACGTATAATCATCTCCTTCTTACGTCCAACGATATAGATGTAGCCATCGCGATCACGCCGGCCTAGATCGCCTGTATGTAACCAACCATTGCGTAATGTTTCGGCTGTTGCTAGCTCATTTTTATAATAGCCTGCCATCACATTGCTGCCGCGCACGACAATCTCGCCAATCTCATCAACATCTAGCTCACGATCCTGATCATCAAATATCTTCACTTCTTGACCTGGCACTGGTAGACCAATTGAGCCTATCTTACGTTGGCCATCAACAGGATTGACGGTTGATACACAAGTGCCCTCAGAGAGACCATAACCTTCAATGATAATTGTCTTAAAGACCTTTTCGAATTGTGTAAAGACCTCTACAGGCATAGGGGCAGCACCACAAATACATAGGCGTAAGCTGCTTAGATCATATTTGTCACGATCTGGTAGATTGAGCAAGATAGAGTAGACTGTAGGTACACCGCTAAAGGTGGTTGCACGGTAACGTGTGACATTATCAAAGAAGGTCTTGGGGGAAAATCCTTCTGTAAGGATCAGGCTGGCGCCCGCCTGCAGTGGTATAAGTATGGTTGCTACCTGGCCGTTGACATGAAAAAGCGGCAGTATACACATTGCGCGTTCATTCTCTTGCATCTGTAACGCCATTTGTGCCTGTACGCTATTGTTGATGTAGTTATCTTGGG
>JBFLVQ010000455.1:0-7892 GCA_040758525.1 Acidobacteriota bacterium | reverse complement strand
GGCTTTACCAACACGTTGCGAAGTCTGCCATAAGTCGGACTATTTTGATCCAATAACAAATGCTTGTAGAAGATGTCAGAGTGTAACAGAAAAAGAGTTACAAAAAATTAATAAAAGTGAATCTATCACCATCCTTAGACAACAATTTTATTCGAAACTAAAGAGATTTATTAAACGAGTTATAGTAGAAACATTATCATTGTTAATTGCATTGGTAGTAGCATTTTTTGTGGGTGGATTTTTAGCTGCAATATTGACTAGTGTGCTTGGATTAGTATTTTTCTTTGTTATATTAGTGATGGGATTTTTTACGGCTCGTATTTGGCTCTATGATGTGTTGGGGTTGAGTATTAGTAGTAATGATAAGAAAACCTCAATGGAAAGATCTGCCTAACGATAACTTACACCTGACTTAGTTGCGATACTGCCTGCCATCTTCTGGTCAAGACTTGCAATTGATAGGATGAGACGAATAGAATCTCTAGTACTAACGCCAGTGCGGGCTTATCTCGAATAGCCCAAAACCAAGTGTTATCTCAGCACAAAAAGAATGGATTGAGTTAACGGATCGATTTACCGATGAAATTATTAAAGCTATTGAGCAAACCTCTGCTAGATATAGGAATGCTTCGACCGTTAAAGCCTAGACGAACCAGCCTACCCAATCAACATTAGCAATAAATCCGGTACTTTTCCTCTAAAATATCACCCCGCTAGAATACAAAATTAATCAAAATCCGTTATTAGTAAATAGAAAGTATCATATTGTAGGAAAAAGACGACAGCTTCAGTAAAACTACTATAATAATAGCTATGTCGGCTTAAGGATAACTTGAGGAGGATAAGACAATGCAATTAGGTTCGCGTAAAGGAATTTTAGCAAGTAAACTAACGGAACGTGAAAAACAGGTGCTGAAATTGCTAGCAGATGGCTATAGCAATGAGGAAGTAGGAAATATCTTACAGTTGTCGCGGCGTACAGTGGAAGCGCATAGAGCACGTATTATGATGAAGTTGCAGATGGGCGACTTGGCCGGACTGGTCAAGTATGCGATTCGTAGTGGCCTCACCAGTGTTCAGCATCACCGCAGTTATAAGGTGAAGCGGACAGTTACTGAAGAGGCACAGGAGCGGCAGAGCACATTGTAAAAGCGGTCATCTACAGTAGCGCAAATCAAACACATTCGAGTGCAGCGTCAAAAAAGGAGGAAAGTATAGATCTGGTGTGTCTCTCCAGATCGAGATTTAAGGCTTAATCTGTTGTGTTAGAAAGTGTGATACTATTTCTGGTCGGTGTAACTATCTCATTGAGTTATCTTGCTATGAGCTTGTTTGCCGCAGAGGTATTGTCTTGTAGTAATAATGTCTTAGGAGATGGGAAAGGAGAAGTCACACTTTGCAATTATGGGCCTAATTAGGCACTTGCAACAACTTGTAACTGTCTGGCTTGATGCCAGACCTATTGGCTCACTATTTTCTACTAGCTTTGAGACTGCCGATATTTCTGATGATCTTTTAGCAACCATCACTAATAAAGAGCCCTACCGTTGTCAGGCTATTAAGGATGCGGGCATTTACCTAAGTATGCCAAAGTTTGTTGGGATAGGGTTGTGTTATGAGATAGTTGAACCTATTTCCATTGTCTCTTATCAAGAATGGGATAAGACCATCAGTCCTTTAACAGTCCGATTACTCTGGTCTACCACAATGAGCAACGGTTTTACCGAATCATCTATTGAGCAGTTTGAGAGAGTAGCACTTGAAAGCAATGAATGGAAAATAGTGAGTATTTGGAGTGTATCGACACGGGCAGAGACTCTTGCTCAGTATGAAGTAATTAAGAGAATAAAGAATCAGGGAAAATAGCAGTAAAGATCTCTTTCCACGGTTGCTTCCTGGCTAATCAAGTACTTTGCGATTTCGGGAAAGATCCGTTCCAGAAGCGCACACCAAACAGTCCACCAAGATCTGAATCATTTGATTAAGTATTGTTGTGCTAAGGACTTGCCTTTTACCTCTGATTGGCATAGTAGTTGGTTTAATTGATTAGCTATCCTGAATAACATTATTTTCTCAAAGATTGAGAGTAATAGAGCAGGCTGCTCTACTGGAGGAGTAATGGAAGCGGTACTTCAAGACTTACACTATGGTTTTCGCTTATTGTTTAAGCATGCTAGCTTTACTACAATTGCAGTACTCATACTGGCTTTAGCTATTGCTGCTAACAGTGCTATCTTCAGTGTTGCTAATGCACTTTTGCTGAAGCCCTTACCATTCGAGAATCTTGATCGTCTGGTAATGGTTCGTGAGAGCTTGCCTAATCAAGGTCTCAAAGCAACAGCGGTTTCACCGGCAGACTTTATCGATCTAGGCAGTCAGAATAATGTTTTTCAAGAGATCGCTGCTTATCGAGTTAAAGATACTACTATCACTGGTTCAGGTGAGCCTGAATTGGTACGTGGATCTTTTGTCTCGGCGGGTTTTTTTTCCACTGTGAAGATCAATGCAATCAAAGGGCGCACATTTTTACTTGATGAAGATCAACCTGGCCGCGATCAAGTCGCAGTACTTGGCTATGGACTTTGGCAACGCCGGTTTGCTGCCGACTTGAATATTTTAGGTAGCACGATCGTGCTCAATGGTCGTGCTACCACTATTGTGGGGATAATGCCAGCCAATTTCGATTTTCCCTTTGGCACTGAACTATGGATGCCGCTGGCGCTAACACCACAACAGATGAGTCAGCGCAATACACGAAATCTGCAAGTATTAGCACACCTTAAGCCTGAGGTCAGGGTCGCACAAGCTCAAGCAGAACTGCTTGCCATTGCCAAACGAATCGAGCAACAGTATCCACAAACGAACACTGGCTTCAGTGTGCAAGTTATCCCATTACGTGATCAGTTGGTCGATTTCACACGACCATTGCTCTCAGTACTAATCGCCATGGCTGGCTTCTTATTGCTTATTGCCTGCGCCAATGTCGCTAATCTGTTATCGGTTCGTGCTACCGTGCGGCAAAAAGAGATGGCGATCCGTGCCGCGCTAGGTGCCAGCCGCGCACGCGTTATTAGACAGTTAATGACTGAGAGTCTATTCCTCTCTGGTTTGGCAGGAATAATAGGCTTGATATTAGCAATGTGGGCGGTTGATCTTATCAAAGCAAGCTTGCCGCCTGATATTGCAGGATTTATGACAGGTTGGAAAGAGATTGGGATTGATCTTCGGGTAATAGTTTTCACTTTTGCAGTGGCATTTTTAACTACCGTTATTTTCAGTCTGATACCTGCATTACAAGTTTCTCGACCAAACTTGAATGAAACTCTTAAAGAAGGTGGCAAATTCGCTAGCGCAAACTCGCGCAGTCACCGCGCACGTAGTCTACTGGTAGTCTTAGAAATGGCGCTGGCACTAGTCTTATTGGTTGGCGCTGGGCTAATGGTGAAAGGTTTTTGGCATATTTTGAATGTCTTCCAGAGTGCTAATCCCGATAGCATTTTAACATTACAAACACCGCTGCCAGATTCGAAATATAAAGATCAAGAGAGAGTAAGAGAATTCTACCAACAAGTCATTAAACGAATGGAAACTCTCCCCAATATACAATCTATTAGTGTGGCCAGTAATACACCGCTTAATAATAGTCCCAATCCCAGTGCAGAATTAATCATCGAAGGCCGTCCAGCTCTGCTGCCTGGCGAAAGGCAATTAGCCGACCTGATAGTTATCAGTCCTAACTACTTTGCTACGATTGGCGCACAGTTGTTGAATGGACGCGATTTTAGTGAAAGTGATGGTCGAGAAGCGCCACCAGTAGCGATCATAAGCGAGTTGGCAGCACGTCGTTATTGGCCCAACGAAGATCCTTTAGGCAAACGAATCAAACGTGGCGGTTCAAATACAGATGCGCCTTGGCTCACCATCGTCGGTATTGTTAGCGATGTCAAACAGTCATGGTTTGATAAAGAGATCCGACCGCAATTGTATCTACCTTATCTACAGTCGCCCTTGCCAAAGATGACTTTTATGGTACGAACTTCGGCTGATCCTATCAGCCTTGTCACCGCAGTGCGCTCTCACATTCTTGCTGTTGATAGAGACCAACCCATAAGTGATATCAAGACGCTGGCACAACTCTTCGTTGATGAGACTTCCCCATTTCGCTTTGCTGCTGTTTTGACACTGGTCTTTGGTATAGTTGCTTTGATTCTATCAACGGTCGGCATTTATGGTGTGATGTCGTATACGGTCGCACAACGCAGACATGAAATAGGTATACGTATCGCATTAGGTGCACAACGAAATGATGTATTAAAGTTGATTGTAGGTGAGGGAATAAAAATAACAACACTTGGATTAACAATAGGGTTGCCATTGGCGCTAGGGCTGAGTCAGATTATGGTAAGCTTACTTTTCGGTATAATCTCTTTGGAATACGCTATTTTGATGGGTTTAGTAGGGCTTCTCGCCATAGTGGCATTTCTTGCTAGCTACATCCCAGCATATAGAGCGGCAAAGCTCGATCCGATGGTGGCACTACGATATGAATAATAGGATAGGGTGAATTACTACAGTAAAATGATTGTCTGATGTTGGAAGTAAAGGGAGATAGTAGTTAGTTGAACGGAAAGGCAGGCGCATTCTCCAAGGCTTTAGTCCGGAGTCAAGCCTGCCATTGCCCGACAGGGCGATAAAAAGGTTGCTGTTTCGTCTATATTTTTCTATGGCTCAATAGCTGAATCAGGGAGCTAAGAGCAAAAGTGCGAGGAGAGAGCCCAATAGAGGTTTTCCCGCTTGCGAATATTATGAATAAACTCAAAGAAGCCCAGATAAATGGGCAACAACTCTTGAGAGATATCACGATGAGGACGCAGCCAAGAGCGCAGCAACGACCAGAATCCCTCAATAGAGTTGACGTGTATTTGACAAAAGCCATCGCCGTCCTCATTGCGCGCATACTCGCCTTGAGCATGACAAACCTGTTGTGTGCATAGCCCCAATCTGTCAGCATAGTGTAAATATCGTATTTATCCGTGATCACCAAAGTGCCAGGTTTAATGGTGGCCTGCAGCAAGGGTGCAATGGTAGTTTGTTGAACAGATTGATTGGATCTGATTCCATTCAACCGGCAAGTTAATACTGAGTCTGCTACCATCCGCACGTTCAAAAACAAGTCGGCAAGTTGGTTTCCAGTCAGGTAAAGAATCGTTGGTTTGTGACAGGTCGATGGGGTTTGAAAGATCTGAGGCTGATACTTCAAGGAAGGCTTTCTCTGATCTTTGGTTTCGCGTGCTTATTTTACCATTTGTTCGTTGCTTCCTCGCTTTGCCATTAGCCTGGGCTCGTTCTTGTAATTGCTTTGTATTGAGGTTCAATTCCTTACGGATTTTATCGATGCTCTTTGCTATGCTGCTTGATTGGCTAAAGTCGAGCTAAGAAAACATAATTCTTGCGCACCTAACAAACTGCTGCATCTGATCGGCTGTCGTGAAGTTTTGTATACTGCCCTTACTACATTATGGAGCAGGTCACACCAGCCTCGCCAGTGAGCTTGGCTGTTAGGCGCACAGAGCCCATGAACAATCCTTAACCATTATAGGTGGAATGACTAAAAGTTTTGAAACCTTGGGCAAATTAAATTGTTAAATAGTATAGACCATATATATTTTTTTGCAGAAAAGGCTGGAGGTAAAATGAAAAGAAGTGCGGTAGCTTGCTTGTTTATTATCGCTATTGTAATTGGAACGGCAATAGCAAATTACAATAATTATGGAAGTATAAAACCCCAAGTTAATACAGCTAATTTTGGATTAGAAGTAACTCTTTCTCCAAGCAATGAATATTCTAATGCTTATGACTGCAATATAACAATTCATGACCTCAAAAATAGTGAGCTACTATCTTCGACTATAATTACAGCTAAAAATGGTGAAGAAGTATCAATATCAAGCGGATTAGAAGGGAGAAAGGAAAAATTACAGGCAATTGTTATAGTTGCGGATAAAGCCTCAAATGCAAAGTATAAGATTAATATTTCTGATGGAGAAGAAATTGTTGTATCTTATAGCGGGATTATACAGCTAACAGAGTAGACCCTTTTATTAGAATTTACTCTTGGCTCAGCCGCTAGATGCATATAGTTGGTAGACAAGGACTGGTTTTGAGGACAACATAACGTGGAGGGAGCGCCATGGTTTCGAAAATTGTTAAGGTCAAGATCTTTCGAGAGGGCAACATGTGTTTTGTGCCAGTACCGTTCGATCCGCAAGCTGTATTTGGCAAGGTTCGTGCACCGGTAAAAGTTACACTCAATGGCTACACCTATCGGAGTACGATTGCCGCGATGGGAGGCACGGTGTGCATTCCGCTTCGTAAGAGTAACCGTGAAGCCGCTGGTCTTGAAGGTGGCGAGACGGTCGAGGTTAAGCTAGAGCTCGATACTGAAAAACGAGAAGTAAAGCCCCCTAGTGACCTTATCAAAGCGCTAAAAGCCACACCAGTAGCCTGGGATCGATGGCGTGAACTAAGCTTCACCCATCAGCGAGAATACGTCGAAGCGATCCAAGAGGCAAAGAAACCAGAAACACGTGCCAGGCGTATTGAAAACGCAGTTCTCATGCTCGCATCTCAAACCGCCAAGAAGCACAAATAACGGGTTTTACAAACATATGGGAAGCCTGCCTATAAAAACAATAGTGAATAAGGATTCGAGAATTCGAAATAACCCCTCTGATCCCTTAGCAGAAATTTAAGTGTTAACAAGGGGCACAAGTTTAATAGGGGATAAACGCGCTAAGAATCTAGAATTAAATTGATAGCTACAGCCAGAAAGCGATGCAACAAGCGCAAACCCAACTGAAAGATGCTGAGTTGACGCTCTCGCCCTGGATCAATAATACGGCGAAGAGAATCACCTTTTCTAATGCAGCGTTCACCCAATTGATGACACCAAATAGTTGCAATAGCCACAGCCAAAAGCAACCTCTCTATTCTATCGATATGCTGCAATCGAGTATGTTCCAGATCAAAACCACCTGATTTGTCGTCACGAAAACTTTCCTCTATCTGCATACGCAGTGCATAATGTCTGAGTCGTGCCCGATTAGCTGGTTTATTAGAAATAATAGCCAACAATTCCTTTTTATCTCCGGTCCAAGTGAGAGAAAGATTAGCAGTCAGTTTCTCTGCCAGACTAACAGAGAGATTCTGAAAAAATCTCGGCTTATTAGGTCTAACACCAAGTTGATCAATCCTACAAATCAAACCATTCTCCAGCCATACGGTAGTGTTGGCAGCAAGACGTAGTGTATAGTTCTAGCCCAATTCCAGACACAACTGTGCCCAATAGCAATCTCTAAATCCTCGCTCTCCAAGCACAGTCACGCTTTTCACACGCGGTCGCAAAAATTCAGCGGCCTGTCGGAAAATCTCTTCCAAAACTTCAACCTTAGTGTTTCCCTTACCTGGAATTACTTTCCAAACTATTGCAATGACACGCCAGCCCTGCAGCAGAGAAAACCTACAGATTTGAAATCTGTCACCAAATACCATTGTGCCATCAATAATGAGGGTAATATCAGCCTCTCGCCAACGCTTCAACACTCTTGCCAAGATGGGCTGATCAATACTCCGGACAAAATTAAGCAGCAATAGCGGCATAAGTAATAATGTTTTGATAGTTAGGATGACTTTTAATAGCAGTAAGGTCAAGGTCTAAGGTTGAAAAAATGAAATCAAGGAAATGCTGGTTGAAAGCAAGTTGTTTGTAAGAGGCCAAAGACCCCACACTGAACCGATGCCGGCAAGTGGGGAGCAGTTTCACGAAGATGCTCAAGATAAAAGTCTATAATGGTCTCCTCGGGCAATTTATCTTTACTCTTTGCAGTTTTCTT
>JBFLVQ010000454.1:0-7918 GCA_040758525.1 Acidobacteriota bacterium | reverse complement strand
ATGTCGAGAGAACGGTGGCAGACACTTTAGCAGCACCGCCACTCGACTAATCTATAGACTAAATAATGAGTCTATCTAGAAATCTAGAAATTCTGTCCAAATTTTATATGAATCACGCCACGGCGCGGTCGTAATAAGCCGCCCGTGGCAGTAACAAAGCTAGGTGGATCGAGCAAGTAACCATAGTCGATCCCTATGGGCCCCAGTGGGGTTCTGACACGTAACCCTAGACCTATACTATTGGTCATTTGACCAAAGCTTATATCACGCACATGTGGGAAAACATTTCCTAGATCGTAAAATGGCACTAACTCTAGCCGTCCTGCTAATGGATAGCGTAACTCAAAATTGAAGACGGTTAGTGCATTCCCACCGACAGGAACCAGTGTAGGCAGTTCTGCTGGGGTACGTGGTTCTAGGATCGCTTGTGGCCCTGCTTCCTCAAATCGGAAACCGCGCAATGTTGTTGCGCCACCCGCGAAGAAGCGCTCACTAATTGGAAGCAGATCTTCTCCTTCACCATCACGTCTATTGAAAGGCGCGGCCAAACCGATCCGTGCTGCCATTGCAATCACGGCGCCTCGCAATAGTGGCACTGATGCAGGCAGCTTCTCATAGCGTTGGTAGTTAAAGAAGAATTTATTAAATGACTCGTTGCCACCCAAAATACGTGCAGCAAGAGAATGATCTATGCTCAAGAGCTGACCCTGCGTGGGATCTAGCGCACTGTCACGTTTGTCACGCGAAATACCAACAGAGAACATTGCCAGACGAATGCTGCGTTGAGTGCGACCAAGCTCAATGGTGGGAATATTCTCGGCATTGATAAGTTTGGTATTTTCAAAATTGTAACGTAGCCGTAATGAAGTGGTCTCGGCCAACTTTCTCTCTAGCTGTATGAAAGTAGCGAAGCGGGAAAGACCAAATGTGACTGGTGGTATTCTTTCTCCACTATTATTTAATAATCGTCGTGTAAAAGCACGCAAGTTGGTATTACGATCGTAGAAGGCAGAAAAAGTCACAGGCCAACGATATCCAAATGGGCGCTGATCAATGAATTGGAACTGGATCAACTGATCATTTGGACTACCACGTAGTCGTAATGAAGCTGTATTAACCAATCCAAACAGATTTGTATTAGTTAATTCAAGTAGCGCACGTGGTCCATCATCAGTCGAATATCCAATTCCATAAACGGCTAGTAATGGTTTGGCTTCTACAACATTGACAATTACACGGCGTGGTGCGCTACTATCTTCTGGCAATGGCTCTACGTCGATATCTATTTCACGAAAAGCGCCAGTAGCATAGAGATCTCTCTGAGTACGCTGTAACTTCTCCGGTGTGAGCACATCACCAGGCTGAAAAGCAAAGAATCTAGTAATTGCTGCTACACTAGTTTTGGTCTGTCCCTGTACAACAATCTCCTTGACGATTGCGCGTGCACCCTCATTTAAGCTATAGATCAAGCGTACTCGGTTATCGTTTAGATCAGCAATATCTAGTTCAGCATTTGTATCAAGATAGCCTTGCCGGGCATAGTAATCTTTTAACGCACGTTGACTCTCACGCACTTCTGTAGGCGAGAATGGTTCGCCTTCATTAATGGGCATCTCCGCACGCAATTCTGTAGTAGAAAATAGTGTATTGCCTTGCAATACTATTTCTACCACCATTGCGCGTGGGCCTTCTTCAACCTGGAAGATAACTAGTAGATCATCGCTAGCACGTTTGAAAGCCAACCGTGTATCGACACGTGCTGAACGAAAACCTAGATCGACAAGACGTCGGCGAATTAGCTCACGATCATGGCGCAAACGATCATTGCTAGTAATACCGCGTGCGCTGCCACCAATAAGCGGCAGTGACTTGAAGAGAGGAATACCGCCTAGCAAGCTGGCTTCCTTGGACTGTAGTTCTGATTCCAGATCTTTTTTGGTTAACAGCTCAGTACCTTCTATACGAATCTCTGCTAGAGCTAGGCGCTCGCCTAGTTCAACATCATAAAACACCGCGGCATTAGGATCATTACAATTGGTAGGCTGACAATGTGCACTTACTTCGGCAAAGAAATATCCACGTTCTTGCAGGTAATTGGTCAAATTGCGTTCACCTAGCCGTAACAATGGACGGCTAAAGCCTTCTCGCATGAGGGGCAGCAGTTCGCGTCTCTTCTCTTTGCTGATATCTACTCCCTTGGGCAGGTTAACAATCACATTAACAGCCGACTTAGCCGCAGGTGTAACATTGGCACGAGGACTAGATGGTACAATGGTCGGATTTTTGAAACCTAGTGAGAATCGTGTGCGACCACGCACACCAAAAGTGAACTCGTTGTCATCTCTACCAGCACGTGCTGATGTGCCTCCTTGACTAAAGGTAGCAAGCGCAGAAAAGCGCCGCGAGAAATCATACTCTCCCAGCACGGTCTGATCTTGTTCTGCAGAAAGATTGGTCGAATAAGTAAGAGAGAGCTTACGTGTGATCTGTTGTCCTACGGTTAGTCGTGCAGCAGGATTAGCATCAGGACGCAGTATTGGGTCAAGTTGGAAGCGACTAATGCCTAACAACTGTTCCGTCTGTTGCCCAATGGGTCGAGAAATAAACTCCTCCAGTAGCAATGAGGCTGCTGTACCCAAGGCAGAATCGGTCGTTGTGGTGCCCAATGTACCTGGCTCGATATGTCCTGTTGCAACCAATGCAAGAATCTCGGCACGTGTCAACTCTGGGTCAGCGCGCAATGTAACATCTAGATCATCAACTGGCCCAATAATACCTATCTGGACGTGATAATTGCCTACATCACCTTCAGCAAGAAGATTGACAAAAGGAGATGCCCCGCTACCAGCCGGCAGTTCTACACTCCCTGTTGTTATCTCATAACGCTGACTACGGAACTTTATTGTGCCACCTTGCAAAGTGATACGACCATTTAGATTAGGTTGCTCAAGCGTGCCTGCTAAATTTAGTGACATAGAGGCGACGGTGCTAATTTGATCATTGCGTATTAGTAGTGAGTCATGCGCTGTTAGCTTTACATCCAAATGCACAGGAGGAATGTAACTAGGACTTGCTATTCCTGCTAGCAGATCAAATCCCATCGAGCCTCCTGTGCCGGGACCGGAGATCATATTGTTGAGATCTATGTTAGCGGTATATTCTGCTTGAACAATGTTGGCCGTACCTTTTAATTCCTGTCCTGCTGGTGTACCAGTCAAAGTGATTTCAACACTGATTGTTGCTAGCACACCCTGAAAAAGTAGCGCCATTTCACTGGCGGTCATTTGAAATTGCCATTGATTAGGCTGCCATCCAACAAATGTCATAGCCCCATTTACACGTACCTCACCATCATTGGCGCGTGCAGTAAAACTCTCCAGAGTAGCTTGGTTACCTGAGAACACTATACGCCCTTTTCCCTCTTCCAGAGTAATCCCTAAAGCAGGATTGGAGAATGAGACTTCACTCGCTTGCACTTGACCGGTCAGTTGTGGATCTGCTGCTGTTCCTGCAATACGTGCATCAATTACAACCTGTCCACCAAGGAAAAGATCTGAATTGGCTAAGTTAAATTTTTCCAAATTAGCCGTACCATTAACAGCAAAATCGAGTTCTGCAGCACCGCTTAAGCCGATCGTACCACCAATGGCAAGATCCATACCTTCGCCTTGCACACGTGTAGGTGGTAGATTGATCTGTGCATTATTGAATGAGATATTAATAGGCGTTTCAATATTGACATCTCTTCCGGCAAGCTTTAATGCTGTGACAGTGAGTTGTAAATTACCTTGCAACTTAGACAAGATCTCATCATCAGCAGTTGGCCCACTCAAACGTAATTTGCCGGTCACACTTCCGCTTAGTCTAGTTCCCAGTTCTGGAGCAAAAGCTGCTACTAATGGCGCAATATCGAAATTCTCCAGATCACTTTCAATCAGAATAGGACGACCTGGTTGCCGTAAATCTAGCGTTGCACGTGCTGATTGCATTCTGCCCGCAATAGTTGCATTAAGATTGACGCCTATACGCCCTTCCGGCAGTGTTTGTGCTGTCAGCTTCAATGCCTCCACTGCCCTTCCTTCAACTACTATGTTTCGACCTTCTCCATTAACATTGACGGCGAGTTGCTCAGTATCACGCAGATTGCCGCTGATATGAAAATCTGTATCTACAGTACCACTAATGTGTGCAGTTAGATTCAATGCTGTTGATAGCTGTGCAAGGTCGATCTGACAAGCCTGTCCTTGAAATTCGAAATCCAAACTACGTAGATTCAAGCTACCACGAGCATTCAACTCTGCTTGTGGCATACTTACTTCGAGTGGTACTAGTCTGGCTGTTTCTCTATCAAAGATCAATTCAGCTTGTGCACTCTTCACAGATTGACCTAAAATTGCTCCTTCCACCATTTTTATCCGCGCACTACCTTGTGCAGAGGCAGGTAACCCAGTTAGATTTACTGAGCCAGAAAACTTACCAGCAAGAAATGATCGATCAAACTGAATATTTTCGAATACTAGATCAAGTTGTCCTTCAGTTGCTGTTGGCGCACGAGGAGCATGATAAGAAAATTGTGCGCGCCCACCCTGATTGGCAATCAATTGACCATTCTCAAATCGTACCTCGGTAGGCGAGAAGAGCAGTTGACCACTTAGACTACCTAAAGCTTCACCATAAATATTTACACTTCCGATACTCAAAGATCCTGCTAATGCGGGATCTTTGAAAGAGCCGGATACTCTTCCAGTAAATTTTAATTCACCATCCAGTTGTAGATCGTAATCTGCGAAGATCTGATTTGCTGATCCTAATGAACTAAGGATTGTCTGCACTTCACGAGCACGTGTAGAAGCAATAGTAAACTGCAGGTCAGCATTACCAGTCAGCGAGACGCGACCTTGTGCAGTCAGTGTAGTAGTATCGGTCATTAACTTAAACCGATCTAACTCCAATTCACCGCGCTGTGCACGTGCATAGATATCACCGGTTAATGGAATGGTATCAGCAGATGTACTAGTTTGACCATGTAGTTGTGCCTCGATCGTACCATTCATTGCGTGAATATCTATACCAGGCCAATTTAATTCCACTCTGCCCACTATATTTCCACGTAAAGGGGCTTGCGAGGGTGCCAATAGTGTATAGAGTTGGGCAGTATCTAGATCAGCAAAACGAGCTTGTAGTTGAGAGACATCGCCTCTTGCCGTCTCTATATTCAATTGACCGGTAGCTCTTCCTCCTAACAATGTAGCATCAAAGGTATCTAGCTTTATTGTGTCGTTATCAGCAACAAGTTGTCCTCGTGTGTTACCTATATGTAATGAGCCGATTTTTCCACTACCTAAATTAACAGCCGCACGCAACTGATAATGTTGCTTGTTTAGCACAAAGTCAGGAGTGCGTAATGCCATTTCTAAAAGTTGATTTTGAGCAAAATTAAGGCGTGAGATCGCTACTCTTGCTGCAGTAATGTGAATCACATCTCCACTCTGCTCGCCACGAAAATCTGACAGCGACATATCCGCCATTGTCGCCTGCTCGGTTACAAACATTGCTACCTGCACTTGCCGCCCAGTGAAATCGATACGTTTATCATCTGACTTTAAGGTAAAGTTATTTATCCGCACTCCACGCAAGCGTGTGTTGTCGGCAACTACTTCATTAGCAGTAATCCCACCACTTAATTGGTAATGTGCGCCCTCTCCTTGCAGTAGCCCTTGGAAAGAGACATTGCCTTGTAGTCGATTGGATGGCATGAAGACTCTTGCTAAAGCATCCAGTCCCACACGGGCTTGAGTCTCTATATGGTAGCGTGGTTTTAGCCAATCTGTCAGGCTTCCATGGGCATTTAGATCGCCGATTGATGAATCTATATGCAAACGTTCAATCTCGGCACCGCTAGCCTGTAAGTTGCCAGCCAGATCAATGGCGGTTATAAGCCCTTCACGCCTTTGATAGAGAAAATTTCCTGTTCCTGATCTCAATTGCAGGCTCACCGTTTCACGATTCGGTAAAGGAGATCCTTGTGCCACCAACCCTGCCAATTCTCCAGTAATATCACGCATTTGATCTTCTAGTCGGAAACTTCCATCACTCAATCGCACTGTCAGGCTAGAATAATCAAAGCTGATACGACTTGGCGCACGTGGCGAAGGTTGATGCAAGCCATCAAGGTTGGAAGCACCTGCAGTATCAAAACTGAGTCGCAGATCGACATCGTTTAGATCAAGTTGTTGGAAAATGATCTCGCGTCGTAGCCGCAATGCATAAGGCTCACGTATCTTAACAGTCAGATCTGCCTTTGCGATCGTGGCAATAAGGTTGCCATTTTGTTGATTGTAGAGCTTTATCTCCCGCATTCTGACGGTGCGCGGACTCCAGGACAGTTCCAATCTTTCAATCTCTGCACGCACACCATATTCACTTAAAGCATTAACCACTTCGCGGGCGATATAGCGATTTAGACGCCCTGTACGAATATAGTAGACGCCTCCAAGCAGTAGCATAATAGAGACGGCGAGAATGCTAAGGCTTATTATTATGATCAGCTTACGACGGCTAAGCCGAGTAACCTCTTTTGTTGGGGGCTCAGGTATATTGCTCATTGTCGCTATAAACGCAGATAAATTTCGCCTTGCGCACAAAAACTGCGCGGAGATTCAGAATACATTAGGCGAACGCGTCTAATCGATAAGGAGCTTTTTATATTTTTAAGTAGCAGATTACCTTATCGTAATGCGGTATTTCCCGCTTCGTATGACAAGAATTAGCGTAGCCAATCAAAAAATCCTGGTCGTCGCGATGGTGTATTATCTGGTTTATCGCCTAGGGTAACTTCTAACTCTAGCTGTTTACCTTGTCTTAGTATTCCAAATTTGACCTTCTCACCAGACTTATGCTCACCAATAATCCCTGCCAACTTGCCTGGCTCTTCTATGGTCTCTCCATTGACACTAATAATGATATCTCCCAATTGATTCTCATTACGCATCCCCTGTAATCCTGCCTCATCAGCAGGGCCGCCTGCCTGCACTTCAACAACGATTACTCCTTGCTTTGCCTGAATACCAAATTGTTGTGCAAGACTAGGTGTAAGCGGAGCCATTGTAATACCTAGATATCCTTTGCGTACTCGTCCGGATGCCAATAGTTCAGGAAGAATCTTCTTTACACCATCGATCGGCACCGCAAAACCTATCCCTACACTGCCTCCCGTAGGACTATAGATCGCAGTATTAATGCCAATTAACTGACCATACTTATTTAGTAAAGGACCGCCAGAATTGCCTGGATTAATGGAAGCATCGGTTTGAATGACATTCTCTATTACACGACCATCGTCGAGCCGTAAAGGTCGCCCTAACCCACTGATCACACCGGTGGTCAAGGTACGATCAAGACCAAAGGGATTGCCGATTGCAAGCGCCTTCTGACCGACTTCTAGCTGAGCGGAACTGCCTAATGGAATCACAACCGCCCGATCAGAAGGAATATCGATCTTAATTACCGCAACATCATTATCAGGATCAGCTCCCACTAACTGGGCACGATAGGTACTTTTGTCTGCTAATGTGACATCCAACCGCCTGGCATCACGAACAACATGGTAGTTGGTCAATATATGACCTTGGTTATCAATGATCGATCCAGAACCAGTACCCTGTTGAGGAAAGACCCCAAAGAACCCTTCTACTGCCACAGTACTAGTAATATGCACAACCGCAGGACTGGCAGCACGGTATATCTCGACATTATTCTGTTCCTGTTGAGTGACGCTAGGCTCTGAGATCGTAACGGGAGGAGGAGGTGTAGGTGCTGGCGAGGAGGAACGCTGTAGACAGGATGTGCCAATAACACTGGCAATTGATGTGAATATTATGATCAAAATTACTTGGCGCAATGAAAAGATAGACATAGA
>JBFLVQ010000453.1:0-7919 GCA_040758525.1 Acidobacteriota bacterium | reverse complement strand
TATTTAAAAGATGGCTGTGACCATTAATCTACTACAGCAAAATTACAATAACATTTTACATCGCCAACCAATTAGCGATAGTTCTACTGGGCAGAAAATTAACTTACTGCAGATTTACTCTGCACCTATTAAATAACGCACAGATTTTATTCAACATGGCTCATCTTTTTTAAAGTTTTTTGTCAACCGCTACGCTTGACATCAGAACTGGACGCCACTGGGCTTTGCGCACAGGCATCCACCTACTGATGTCTCCAGCAAATGGGCGTGTATCTCCGCTTGCTGCCAAGAGAGAGGCACAGCCTCTCTCTTGGGATTCTCTCTGTGCAGGGACTTGCCGTCCCCGCACCCCTGGCCAAGGCCGCTATTCATCTCGGCGCTAAAGCACCGAGTTTTCTGGCGTCTTTTGAGAAATAGATCGTATGTTTCATGCTTTAACTATGCCGGGCATTAATGCTGCACTATCACCATTAGCCACACAAGCGAAAGAGAGACGAAGACAATAATAGTATTATAGTTGCTCCTCTCATTAAAGAATTGCGTAAATTTCTACACTAGAGTGGGAAGTTTTCCACACCTACCTGGCAAAGACGACCTCAGTAATTGCCTGAGAATTTATCGAGTTTGATTGCTGCTTTGATCCTCATCCAGGTGACCAAACCTATTTTTGGCGTTGATACCAAATCCTCGTTTTCGCTACCTTCTTCTGTTTGCTTCCAATATTGGCATATAAGTTGCCCAGAAGGACATCTGGAAGCAAGGCTATCTTTAAGTGGGCTACTCACCAATGTTAATGGATCTCACTACTGGATAACCAATAATCGCAAAGGGAACAAGAAATGTTACAGTTAAACTCGCGCTTATATAGAGAGAAGAGAACCATCAAGGCAATGGTGAAGATCTACTGCCAGGCCAATCATTGCACCAAGGATCAACTCTGTTATGAGTGTGCAGAGGTTTTCAATTATGCTTCTTACCGGATCACAAAATGCCCGCATCAGGAAGCCAAGCCATCCTGTGCAAAATGTGCAATTCACTGCTTTAATACTAGTATGAAGGAGAAGGTAAAAAAAATCATGCGTTTTGCTGGACCGAAAATGCTGTTAAAACATCCGCTCCTTTCATTTATGCATTACCTTGATAGCCTGAAGTCAGGCGTATTAAAAAGATCATGAACCCGATAGCAATAGCGCTTATTGTCTTGTGATCAAATTCAGTAGCTCTATGAAATAGGCTGTCAATAAAAAAGAGCTCCTAAGATAGCCCAATCACTGCTACGGAACAATTCACACCTATAGCGCGAAGTGAAAGTAAATGATCAATATTATCCCGACAGCTCAAGGGAAAAATAATATCACCAACGCGCTTGCGTTTTCACCTGATCGCTTGTTACTATCGTGAAATGGCCCTAAAACTCCATTGCTGTACTGATGGAATGGCCTGTAAAATTTTATCAATCTTATCGTATGGAATGCGCGCAAAAGCATTCACTACCATAGGATCAAACTGCGTACCAGTACAACGCTCTAGCTCAGCCAGCGCCTTATCATAACTCTTACCTGGACGGTAGGCTCGATTTGTTGTCATCGCATCATAAGTATCTGCCACCGCAAGAATACGCGCTTCTAGTACAATCTTTCCGCCAGCTAATCTATCTGGATAGCCATTACCATCAAACCTCTCATGGTGATGTCTAACCCCACATATTATGCAAGTGTCTGTTATTACTGCCTTGAGGATTTCGCTTCCGATCACGGTATGTTGGTACACTACCTCATACTCTTCATCTGTGAGCCGATCAGGTTTGTTAAGGATCGATTCACGCAACCCGATCTTGCCTATGTCATGTAGTTGGCCGGCGACTCGCACTCGCTCATGAGTTTGATAATCCAAGCCGATCTGTTGTGCTATCAATACTCCATATTCAGCAACTCGCTGCGAATGACCATTGGTATAGGGATCTTTGGCTTCTAGCGCACGAGCTAAAGCCAGAATTGAACCAAGTGTCAGTGTACGAATCTTTTCTGCTTGTTCTGCAACACGCTGCTCTAGGGAAAACTTGTACTGCTCATTCTCTCTTGCTAATCTACTCCTTTCCATTGCTCGCACTATCGTCATCTCTAGTTCATCCATATCAAAGGGCTTGAAGATAAAATCATAAGCACCTTCACGAAACGCCGTCTGAACTGTAGTGCTCTTACGTTCACCAGATATCATAATGACTGGCACTGTACTCTTAAATTTCTTCACTACCTTAGCCAGTTCTATCCCTGTTAGCCCTGGCATCACGATATCACTGAGGATGAGATCCCATTCCTCGTCCAAAGCACGGTTAAGCCCTTCTATACCATCAGAGGCTTGATGACACCGGTAACCACAACTCTCTAACCATTCGCGTAACAGTAATCGACAAGCTGCTTCATCATCGATAATCAGGACTCTACCAGCACTGTCCATATCTATCCTCCTACCAATAGAAGAAAATAATCCCTTGGCATTACTCAGAGAGTTTGCTATTTAGCAATAGATTTGTCCCATGAGCTTGTGAGCCTGCTGACACTGTTCTACTATTGAACACCAGCAACATTGCGTGAATATTTATACAATAATAATGGAAAACCGCATTGCTTGCATCTCGTAAGAGTGCTTCAGCAATGATTTGGTAGCAGTTTTACCTCATGTCTTATCTGTCAGATGTCTTTTAATACTCATTATACCTATGCTGATCACCGTACTACCAAAACCATATTAAGTCTAATCACAGGCATACTGCATTTTAATTATTTGAAGATGGCGCATAAATCATGAAGCAATACGCCACCTGGCTAAATCAATAGATTGTTTGATCTTTGACAAATCTTTACCTTGTTTGAAGTTGTGCCAAAAAATAACCTGGTAAATCCAAACATTAGCCAGAATAAAAGCACCATTGCGAGCAAGACCTTTGACCGAGCAACTTTTCAATTCGCAAATCTGAATGATACGTTGAAAGAGCAATTCAATGGTCTGTTTGCGATAGGCAAATAAATCGTGCTTCCAGGTGCGATATTGTTGCGGCAGTTGCCGTGGAGTCAATAACCATCCCCCAGCTTGCGCATATTGGTTGACTAACTCTTCACCTGCGAACGATTGATCGCCCAAAAGCAGATCTGTTACTGGAAATTGTTGTGCTGATAAAGCCTCTTTCAAAATGCTAGCCTCACCTTCATCATTAGGACGCCAAGGCCGCAAACAGGACAACCGGTTCAGGCCATAGCAAACATTGTAAAACCAAGCGATAGCCTTGTATCCAGCCGCGATAGCCGCTCTTGCTCCACGTTGATTCAACATCAACATTGCGCAACTCTACTGGCACAATGCCTTTCTCTCGATCTTGCTTATGCCAGCGCGGCCCAACTGCTTGATACATTCGTCCGTCAATGGCACTCATCTGAGATTGTTGCTCTGTTGATGGTACTTCTTCAGCTATTGCTTTTCCTAACTGGGCAATTTGTTCTTCCGCTTCTCCTACTAATGATTGCATCCGGCGTTCTATCGTACGTCAATGTGGTATTTGCTCAAAGCCAAGCGCTTCTCGCAATTTTTCATCTTCTTTGAGCAAGCAATGCAGTTCTCGATCTTTGAATGTGCACAACACAACTGCTACAACGGTTAATAACAAAAATGACAATCCGCTGTATCTTCTTGGGCGTCCTTTCTTCGCCTGCTGTTGTGGTTCGTTATAGCATTCTTTTACTTGCTCTATTATTTTTAAGAGACCGTCGGGGTTCTGTGAGTTCTTTTCCATAACCCATTATTTTGCAGAAACAGCGCTGTTTCTGCTACCCCGACGATTTATGCGCCACCTTCAGTTAACTGTTGGACAGATTTTAGGACGAAAACGATCTGGCCATAGGGAATGTTTTGGTTAGAAATCTGGTTAGTGCGAAAGTAATTAGTCATCCGTGTTAGTCAGCTTGACAAATAATCTGCAAGATCGATTGAACCAAATCAGCAAAATGTAGTTTAATAACTTGCTCAAGTTCTATAAAGAAACCCAAAGCTATGTTAACCAAAAGGCCATATATATTACCTATTATGGCAGCTATACTAACTGTGTGGTTGTTAATGGGCTTGGTCTCTTTTGGTATTTCTTCATTACTATCAAACTCCTCTTGTTCAATGGCTTGCTGTCGTGGTAAGTCACAGCCTGGAAGTTGTTGTCGTAAATCTGCTGGTGACAATTCAAAGAGCACAGGACATTGCGAAACTGATACTGAAGCTAAGTCTGTTGCAGATAAACCAACTGCAGTTGCTGCTACAGATCATTGTGCTACTACAGAAGCTACGTCTCAACAACAAGCTAAAACTAGCAAGCCAGCAGAAATTAATATCACCACCTCGTTGGAGAAACCTTGTGCGCCTGGTTGTGGCGCGATAGTGTTAAATGCGCTATTACAAATAAACAAGTGTTTAACACTAACTCTGTTTTGCTTACAACCACGTCCTCCAACGATAGTCTCTCTCAAAAAAGATGCTCCACGGAAATCTCAAAACTCGTGGTATCTACTATCTTCTCCACGCGCTCCACCAATCTTCTCCTGACCACTTGATAACAGAATAGTCATAGGCTTGTATTGCCATTAAGGGTTATTCTCTCTTGTTTGTTAATGGTAGAGACAGCATAGATTTTGTTTCTGCATTCAATACAATGATCAAGCTGCCACACTTTTCCAATTAGCGTTTTAGCGTTAGTGATAGTATGTAGTTGTATACCTTACAAGCAACAAGTCTATACAACAAATCTCACTGCTTTTGATGTGCTAGGTGTAACTATTACTATGCAGATTTCTTTACTGCAAGCGAAGGAGATATTATGTCAACATGGTTCAAGTTTACCATTTGTCTCTTAGTACTTTTTACTGGACTAAGTGGTAGAGCATTGGCTCAGCAAGCCCTAACAGCGAATGTCACGGATGAGAAGTTAACTCCATTAACAGCAGTCACCATTACTATTATTGATAAAGATTCATCGCAATCACTAACTGCCATACAGGAAACTCCGGGTATCTATACTTTTCAACACATTCCACCCGGAGTATATACATTGAGAGTAGCTAAAGATGATTACTATCCTATTGAGCAGATTATCGAGATCAGACCACGTGATAATCGTAAAATTGAGATTGTGCTTACTGCTAAGCAAATCATAGCAGAAGTGGTAACCATCACCCCTGCTAATAACCTTATCGATCCAACACAGACCTTCAGTGGTACAACCCTTAATTTTAGCTATTACCCACCTGCGAAAAGAACTAATCTGTCTGAGCTAGTAAATGCGCAAGTTCAGGGAGCGATTGCCAGTCATGATAATCTTACACATTTGCGCGGTAATGAGCTTTCCCTCAATACATTCATCAATGGAGTATCATTTTTTGATAACTCACATAGTCTATTCACGACCAGTCTACCACCCGATATCATTAAATCCGTCAATGTTGTGACAGGAGGTTTTGCGCCAGAGTATGGCAATCGTTTTGGTGGCGTGCTCGATATTGTCACTAAATCTGGCCTCAATATAGACAATCATGGCAGTATCTCAACCGGCTTTGGCAACTACCTACGTGATAATGTAGCAGCCGAATATGGTGGCCATAAAGATCGGTTGGGCTATTACATCTATGCGACTGGCTTTCAATCTAGCCGATTTCTTAATCCACCACAACGCCAAGAGATCCATGATTTTGGTCGTGGTGCACGTGCCTTTACTCAACTGGATTTTAGTTTAGACAATAATGATTCTCTTAAACTCTTTCTACTGGCTGGAGGCAGCAATTTCGAACTACCAAATACTTTTGAGCAAGCGGCAGTGGGGCGAGATTTCTTCCAGCGTAATCGCGATCTAACAGGTATTCTCGGTTGGGATCATACATTTTCAAGTAATGCATTGCTCTCATCCTCACTCTACACTCGTTCTGCCACGGTGCGTATATTGCCAACTAACGATCCTGTCTCGATTCAGACTGGACAGTTTCGGCAAGCATTGACGGTAGGTGGTAAAGTGGATTTTTCTTATCGTATTGGGCAGACTCATTCGATCAAACTTGGTGCAGATATGGTATTACTTAGCTTGCGCGAAAATACCTTCTTTGATTCTCGTGATCCAGATGATAGTGACGATGATGAAGAAATAGATCCTCAGAGTGGTGATGAAGAAGAGCCAGAACTAGCCGCCTTTGATTTTCGCGGACGCAATAATGGTGGGCAGTTGAGTTTCTACATACAGGATAAACTGGCGCTTGCCAGAAACTTTACTGCAAATATTGGTCTTCGCTATGATCAATATAATCTTGTCACCTCCGATCAGCAGGTAAGTCCACGTATTGGGCTGGCATATTACATTCCTTCCTTACGTTCTGTACTGCACTTTAGTTATAACCGGTTTTTCGCACCACCGCCAATTGAGAACCTGCTACTCAGTCAATCTTTAGGCAATGAGCCACCCAAGCCTATGCGTAGTAATTATTTTGAAGCAGGCTTAAGCCAGGAGCTAAGCAGACGTATGCGGCTTAGTCTCACTGGTTATTACCGACGCGACCGCAATCCATTTGAATTGGGCGAGATTGCCAATGTACGAATCTTTCTACCTACCAATTTTCGTCGTGGTAAAGCCTATGGAGGAGAAGTGTCACTCTATATTCCAGAGATTCAAACATTGGGCTTATCAGGTTACTTCAACTACTCTGCGCAGCGAGCATTCTTTTTTGGTCCTGTTAATGGTGGATTTGCCGATGAAGAGGTTGGGTTTGGAGAACGTCTGCTGCCTGCTTTTGATCAGGTTCAAACGGTAACGGCTGGTGTTACCTATCGAGAAAAGCGTAGTGGCGTTTCGACAACATTTGCCTTTGAATATGGTACTGGTACACCACTTGAAGACGAGGAGACAGGGGGAGTAAGAAGACTACCAGATCATTTTGTAATGAGTTTGTATTCAGGAATAGATCTGTTTAAGGAGTCACGCTACCATATCACACTGCAGGTTGCTGTGGAGAACCTTACCAATAGGGTCTATGGTGTAGCAAAAGAGAGCGAAATAACCCCAATACAATTTTCCTTGCCGAGAACTTATTCAGCTTCACTGAAGATTAATTTTTAGGGTTTTATTGGGATGGGCAGTACCAATAACTGCCCATCCTCAAAAGCAAACTCGCTGACTAAGAGCAATTTTCTTCTCACTCCAGTATTACCTTGCAATCACACTGAGCGATAAACAGGTTACCTGCAGGAGTATAGATCAAACACATTCAAGTGCTAGGTTGCAGAGAGTAGCCCAGCCGATAACCAAAAGTATTTTCTAACGGTACTCCTCTCAATACCTACATAGCCTTAAACTTTTCATTGAAACTAGCCATAATCAATCTTCCCTCGACTAGAACGCTGTCTTTGTATCTAGTATCGTGGCTATAGGGCTTTTATAGGTAGAGAAATCTTTGATACTTTTCTCAAATCATAGTAAGACATCAACGATCTTTAGCACTACTCGAAATCTCGCCTCGTCAATCTTCCACGACCACTATCAGATCTGCCACGGTCATTGTTAGGGTGTCGCTCGATAGCCTGACTCACCTTAATGGAACGACCGTGCAATAAGGTGCCGTTAAGCTGGTTGATAATAGTATCGAGATCCGCATCAGTATCAACAAAGGCGAATCCTTTTGGTAGTCCGCTCTACTTGTCTGTAACAATATTGACAGATGTTACTGTACCAAATGGGTGGAAGAGTTTTTGCAGTTCCTCAGTAGTGGTTCTATAGGGGATATTGCCGACATAGAATCTCATAGGATTGTTCTCCAAACTATCATTGATAAAGCATAATTGAGCACGTCCGCCTAGCAATGGTAACAATAAATCCGGCACTTTTCCTCCAAAATCTCATCCTG
>JBFLVQ010000452.1:0-7920 GCA_040758525.1 Acidobacteriota bacterium | reverse complement strand
TGCTCGGCAAGCAATGCTGATACTTTATCTATATTAAAGAAACTACGTACCTTTGAATCTGGCGCAAGCAAAATAGTGCGTGTCTGCGCACTCAGTTCATTATTAAGCCACTGTTTGATTGGTGTAGGAAATCCCTGTTTTGTGCGATGTATGATCTGCGCAGGTAGAGCCTTTGACATTGCTGCTTTCAATAAGAACTTCCCGCTGCCATGGTGTAATTTCAACGAAACAGGTAATGCAGCGGTATACTCCATTAAAACGTGATCTAGAAAAGGAGTGCGCAATTCCAGTGAATTAGCCATTGTCATCTTGTCAGCCTTAACGAGAAGATCATCAGGTAGCCAAACTTTGGTATCGACAAATAGCATCTGGTTGAGCAATGCAACATTGTCCACACTTTGCAAGTATTTTCTCAATAGGCCGGTAATATCTCCTTCCTCACCTAATGATGGCAGTGCCCACATTTCTTGCTTGAGATCATCAGACAGTGCGTTTGAGACACCCCGATAGCGCATGGCGAAAGGCAGTCCAGCAAGTAATAGGTACTTTCGTACTTTGAGTGATGGTGCCAATTTCAGGCAGAATGGCTGAGCAATTGCGGCGATTGGACGATAGAACTTGTGAATTGCTTCAAGAGTCAGCATACGCTGATAGATAGAATAGCCTGCTAACATTTCATCGGCGCCTTCGCCAGAAAGTGCTACCGTGACATGCTCACGTGCCAGTTTTGAGATGAAATATAGGGGTATCGAAGCACTATCGGCGATTGGTTCATCCATATACCAGACTAGATCAGAAATGAAGTCACCAAACTCCTTGGCTTTAAGTTGAAACTCATAATGTTCTGTATCAAAATGGTGTGCGATAGTACGCGCGTAGCCCAGTTCGTTTACGTTATTATCGCCCTGATAACCTATTGAGAATGTTTTGATTCTCGCTCCTCCCAACTCGCTCATTAATGCTACTATCGAACTGGAATCGAGGCCACCGGACAGAAAAACTCCCAAGGGTACCTCGCTCATCAAGCGCATTTTTACACAATCTTTCAACAAAGCACGAAATTCCGCTACTTCTTCTGGCAATGGCCTAGGCTGTCGTTCATGAAACTCCAATTCCCAATACTTTTCTACATGTACACCTTTCTCATTACAGATCAATCTATGGCCGGGTTGTAGCTTAAAGATATTCTTGAACATTGTTAATGGCCCCGGTACATAACGCAGAGAGAGATAATGATCCAGTGCTAACAGATCTATCTCCGCCTCCACTGCTGGATGCACTAGTAGGGATTTAATCTCAGAAGCAAAGATGAAGAATTTATTATTTTGATAGTAGTAGATGGGTTTTTTACCTAATCGGTCGCGCACTATCAGCAGTTGATGGCGAAGCTGATCCCAAATTGCAAAAGCGAACATACCACGTAACTTTTCGGCACAACTAGAACCATATTCTTCATAACAATGAACAATCGCTTCAGTATCAGAATTTGTCCGGAATATATGCCCTTTCAGTTCTAACTCACGGCGTAATAGGTTATGATTGAAGATCTCGCCATTGAAGACAATCCATAGTGTATCATCCTCATTCGAAATAGGTTGATGACCGCCGTTAAGATCGATAATACTCAATCGTCGATGACCTAAGGCAACATTATTATTCAAATAATAACCGTAGTCATCGGGACCACGATGTTGCATCTGATCATTCATTCTCCTGATCAATTCAGGATTTATCGGCTCTGCTAGATCAAAGGCTACTATGCCACAAATTCCGCACATGGGTTAACCTCAATTCTTAACCTTCCTTTGCCCAGATAAAGTAGGGGAGTAGCGTTGAGTGATTTAGTATCGATTGTTTGTCATAACGGATAAGATTTGCATTGATCGCCAGTGCTCCTGTTGCAACTCTATCGCAGGTGCGCAGAAAGAGGTGCTTTCCAGAAAAATCTAACATATTTAAGATTAGGTTAAATTCGCTGCCAGCAAGTGAGAATATTGCAATATCCTGATACTCTGCGGTGTTGACACGAACACAGAATGAATTGGTCACATTTAGAGGGTAGCTCTCTATGGTTGGTAACTTAACATGATAAGGAAAGAGTACTGTTAATACCATTGTTGACGCACTCGCTCGCCAATGTAACTTCAATGATAGACAGGGAGCCTTTTTTCCATAGGCACTCGCATACCAGCCTGAGGGTGGATTTTCATTAACGGGAATAATATCTGTGGAGATTTCTTGATCAGAAATTGAGATAAGCAGTAGTCCTGAACCATCTTGATAACTGATATCAAACATATTATCTTTGAGCTTTTTAATACTTGCTGCACCGAAATGGAAATAGCTCTCATAACTGTGTTGCGCATTGCTTGTGAATTCGTCAAAAATAATAAAATAGTCTGGCTTGGCAAAGAGGATAGCACGTCGATGCAGAACTGCATCTGGTAATGACAAATAGCCATCATGTTCTCCACTCACGAAATCGGCTAGTGATGAGATATTGGTAGTAAGTAGTCGTGCAACGGCTCGCCTACGCCATTTGAATGTATCGCCGGTAGCCGATTGATCCAGTCCATCGATTCGCACACTGTTATGAGCACTTGTGCCGCGAAAGTAGTTGCGAATTTCCGGATCGCAATGATACCCGTAGGTGCCACAATCAATTAATCGAGGGCGCCCACCGCTGGCCAATTCAAAACTGAGACAATCTGCATGACTATGTCCTGCCAAGTGTGTTGCGGTTGGGCAGTGAAACAGAAGATAAGTTGCCATTGCCGACCAATCGCTTCGTAGCGCGACATGGCCAGAATCATTAAAACTAATACTGGTCTGTTGAGGTGGTTGGGCATTAAGCTTGTCAAAGTTATCGAGAGAATGCAGTCCCATAAGCCATAATGTAGCTTCTTGAAACTCTCCGGCACAATATTTGAAATTGCTATGCTTAAACAGTAATGCCGCTGTAGCCAGTAGATCATTAGGGTTACGATAACTGATCGCACCCAACATTAGCGCCTTTCCCCCATCTTCATCGCCGAATGCTGTCAACTCTCCGCCTGGCTGGCAAATATGTTGTAGATACTCACAGGCCTGTATCAACAGCGTTTCATTGCATATTTTATGATGCCGATTGCGCTGAGCCAGTATTGTTGCCAACAAATACAGCTCAACCATATAACAGTGATAATAAGATGATTGCTCTTTATACGCACCATCTTTGAAGAGTTGTTTCTCCATTTCGGCTGAGAGAACATTGATGCCAAAATCACGCCAGCGTGCCGCCAATCTATGCTCGCCAAACAATATCCCGGTCAGATAGAGCGCATATGCCTCTCCTAACAGATGCGTGTTAGGGCTACTATAAGTAGATGGATTTGAATAGATTGCTTCTATATGTTGAATTAGGCTTTTGATGATACGCAACACACTATCATTTTTCAGAAAAGGGGAGTTAATAAAGAAGAATAACGACCAGATCCAATTTATTGTGCGAAATGCGATCTCCAGACTGCTGGCCCAATTGATGCCGATCTGATAGGGGTTCTGCTCGATCCAACTCTCAATTTGCTCGCTATACTCTTTTGTATAACGTTCATCTTGTGTGTAGCAGTAAGCAAGGCCAAGGTAGAGCAGTTGCTGATGTCGATTCAATTCCCAAATGATTTTTGGGTCTCCTATCGGTTCACAAGCCTGTAGCACTATTTCACTCCAATGTTTTTGAGGCCAATCTCTACCGGTTTCTGGTGAACGCTGAAAGGCTATCTTTGTACCCAGAACAATCTCATCAAAGCCAAGCAGTTGGAAACGGTGCTGACAAATTTTGTCAGCGATTGTACAGGCTCTCTCGATCCAATTGGGAAAATGCTGCTTGACTATTCGGCGATATTCAATCTGTTGGGCTGGATCGAAATAGAAGCGCTTTCCTACCGTATTCTGCAGGTAGTCGCGCAAATTCTGGAGTGAAATCTCAGGTTGTAGTTTGAGCCATTGAATGCCGAGCGACTCAATAAGATCTTTATCTAGAATCTCCTGTCCGCTCCATTTTGTTCGCCATTTATCTAGCTGAGTTGTCAGTTTGCCATAAAGGCGATAACTAATTTCCTGATAACTCATCTCACTAAGTCGATACCATATAGATCGAATTTTTGTCGGCAGGTTGCTAATCCTATTTTCTGAAATTGAACTGCTCATTTTACCCTCTCCACAATTCGCTACCTACCGCTTGAGATTGAGAGATTGAGTTATAAGTATCGATCATCAAGGATAGAAGATCTGAAGTAGAAGAATTGATTTGATGAGCGGTTTGATCTACTAATAACGCATTGCCACATTTAGTTGCCAGATCGACAGCATCACCAGATCTAAACAGTATTACCGAAGGAGGTCGATAGCCAACATCACTAGCTACTACCGAGACGCCCAATTGCAATGCCTCTCTTACAGAGATTGAGTCGCCATCAGCCAGTGTAGGCCGCACAAAGAGGCGAGAGGATTTCATCACACCCAAACATTTACTATGATCAAGATCGCCCAACCAGAGAAGATTATTGGCAACACCACAATCAATGGCAAGTTGCCGCAATTTAGCCTTGCCATTGCCCGAACCCATAATAACGCAGCCTATACGAGGAAAATCTTTTTTAAGTATCGCGAGGGCTTCGATAAGCAGTTCCACTCCATATTCAGGTCGGAAGAATGCTACTATGGAAAGTAATGGATCGAATTGTGTTAACAGGCCTGCTAACTCATCATCAAGTCCGATTCTCTCTCTCCTGTCGAAAAGAAAGGCTGGCATCAACCGGGTTTTTTCCCTGCAATAACTGGAGGTATTAAGTTCCGCGCTGATGTTACTATTAACACAGATAATAAAGGATTGTGGTATTAGCGCGAGCTTAATTAAGAGTTGCCGCCAGTAACAGGCATTTTTAATATAATCGGGCGCTAGCCCTGAGTGAATCGTAACAATTGCACCACGACCGAACAGGTTACTCAACCAACCGGTAACAGCAGCGAGCCACCAACTCTTGGAATTATGGCCATTGGTGTGTAAATGAACTACTCTACCGTGACTAGCAGTAATAAGCCGAATTAAAAAATTGGCATAGTTGCTGATCTTGATGTAATTCCTGCTAGGGAACGCCTGTGGATCAATATTGAGCACCAGACAATCGATACCTTCTCGTCGTAGTAGGCAATGGAGTAACTGTAGGTGAACAGAAATACCTCCAAAAGGAGGAGGGTAGTTACCAACAAGCAAAATTTTCAGCATAGCTCGGACCCACAACCTCTCTTAAGCAAACAGAATCTGGAATGATTAATCTTTGATCTTCAGCTAAACCATTTCAGGCAATTTTTATTCCACCCTGATTAAGATAAATTAATCTCAGATAGCCCGGAGTTATGGGAAATATTTCAGGTAAGAGTAGGGGTTATTTCGCAATTCCGCAAATCACCGCAAAGATGTAAAGGACAAAAGATCTTTAGTCTCACTTAGCTATCTGCGTCTTTATGGTGGATCTAGTAAGGAACATCAATTGCTCACTATCTCCCAAATAATGGAGAGCAGGGTCTGAAATTAGCAAAAAGGATAATGAACATGAGAAGATTTAATAAGTTTGTTGTGTCGGCAAAGATCGATTATCCATTAATAAATCCTGTACCGGAAACCGAAACCAGACCGCTCTTTTCTGTGATGATTACCACCTATAATGGTGCAGCATTAATGGAAAGGACACTACAGAGCGTACTGGCAGACGACCTAGGCCCAGAATTAATGCAGATAGAGGTTGTTGACGACTATTCAACTAAAGATGATCCAGAAGAGGTAGTAAAACGGGTCGGTAAAGGGCGTGTCTCATTTTATCGCCAGCAAAAAAATGTAGGTATCTCTAGAAACTATACTACCTGTATAAACCGTGCCAAGGGTCATTATGTGCAGATCCTCAACGGCGATGATATGGTATTGCCGGGCTTTTACGCTACTTACCAACAGTTCATCACTGATCACCCTGATGTTGTAATGGTATTTAACCGTGCAATCGGTATCGATGAGAATGATAATTGGATTACTATATTGCACAGTGTGCCTAATCAAGAATTCACCGGTATTGTACAAAATCCTGCCTTAGAGATCTTTAGAGACAATTTTGTCGTCACTTCATCAAACCTGGTTCTGCGACGGGCTTACGAACAGGTGGGGGGATTCTCACCCTATCTTTCTCACGCTGCCGATTGGGAGATGTGGATGAGAATCACAGCCTGTGGTCCAGTAGGATTCATCCATCATCCTTTCTTCCTTTATCGCTTCAATACACAGGGCAGCACCAGTACATTAATGGCTTCTACCCAAAATATTGAGGATGCTCTACAGGCTTTGAAGATGGGGGTACTGCGCCTACCTGCCAACCTTCGTAAACAAGCAGAAATACTTGGGCTACATTCTTGTGCCTGTGTGGCGAGAAATTGTGGTAGGCATTTGCATACCATTAACAATCATTTTGCTGGCCTACGTAATACATTTCTTGCGCTACAACTACATCCTTCACTACTCAATCTGTTCTTTGTGATCCGATCTACCCTCTATTGCCTCAAACTCAAATCGCTCTTCTCTTGACTGCTATAGCAAAAATAACACAAAAAGGAGAGGTGGGAGGGAAGATGAGTGCAAAGCAAGAGCTGTCAAAACAGGCAATGATATTGATTATTGCACGTGGGATATCGTTCTTTCTTACATTAGGGATCCCGCTTATTCTGGTGCGGCATTTAACACAGATAGAATTTGGCGCTTATAAGCAGAGTCTACTACTCTATGCTACTGCAGCAAGCCTACTTCCTTGGGGAATGTCACAGAGCCTTTACTATTTTATTCCCAAAGAGCCACAAAACCGAATTGGATATCTAGCCAACTCATTTCTCTTTCTGCTCATTGTTGCAGCACTCTCGTTGATAGGTTTTATTTTTGCTGGACCGGCCCTGAAACAGTATTTTCATAGTACAGAACTGGCCGACTGTTCACCCATAGTCGGACTCTACAGTTTCTTTATGATAGCTTCGATCTATTGTGAAGTGGCACTGATTTCGAATAATCGCGCAGTTGCCGCTGCCAGTGTAATCCTGCTTAATGAAACAGTAAAAGCACTAGCACTAATTGGCGGGGCAATAATATTTCACTCTTTCGCGGGTGTCATAACTATGTTGGCGATTGCCGCCGCAATCCGTTTTCTCCTGCTTAGCGCATATTTTTATAGCGATCTTAAAATAATAATTAAAGGCCCGAATCTAACCCTTTTTCGTAAGCAATGGCAGTATGCCATGCCTTTCGGACTGATGGTATTGGTTGGCACGGTTCATGATTACTTTCATCAGTACTATATATCGTATTCTTATAGTTCTGCACAATTCGCAATCTATGCAGTTGGTTGTTTGCAATTGCCACTGGTCGATCTTTTTCATAGCTCCATTGGTGATGTAGCAATGGTGAAGATGACCGAACAGCTACGAGATAGTAATAAGGTTGAAGCGCGTAATATCTGGCACGATGCAATACTAAAATTGGCGGTGATCTTCATTCCACTGATGATCTATCTATGGTTAGTTGGCTATCAATTCATTACCTTTCTTTTTACTGAGAATTATCAGAATAGTGTAGCAATCTTTAAGGTTATCTTGTTGGAGATGATTACCGCTCCACTATTGGTTGATTCCGTGTTACGAGTTTTTGGCGAAACCAATTTCATGCTCAGGTTAACAGTTTACCGATTACCGGTGACAGTTTTTTTAGTAATCTTTTCATTGACCAGAATGGGAATGATTGGTGCAGCAGCCAGTACGGTCGTGGTTATGTCTTTGATGCGCATTATTGCACTAGTGCGGATTAGGCAGTTATTACAGATCGGGTTCAAAGATCTCTTACCCTGGTATAAT
>JBFLVQ010000451.1:0-7969 GCA_040758525.1 Acidobacteriota bacterium | reverse complement strand
CGGGCTATCTGTAGAGCTTTCATCAAAAAATCGAGTGCCTGATCATAGCGCTTAGCTTGTAGATGAACACCGCCAATGTTGGTCAAGACAATTATTTCGCTGCTGCGAGCCCCAGTAGCATGCATAAGTTGTAGGCTTTGTTGGTAGAAATCCAAAGATCTATCATAATCTCCTAGCCTAAAGTAGGTTGTACCCAAACTATTTAATACATTTGCTTCCCCTTCGCGATGCCCCACTAAACGCATCAATGGCAGCGCTTGATTAAAATAGTCAAAAGATTGCTGATGTTCACCAAGCGATTGGTAGAGCAGGCCAATCCTATATAGAACGGTAGCTTGCCCACGATTATTATTTAACTCTCGAAAAATTCTTAGAGCGTTTTGTCCACACTCGATCGATTTGTGAACCTCGCCTTGTACTTTGTAGAGTCCAACTAGATTAGTTAAAGTCGTCGCCTCACTGTCACGATCGCCTATCTTCTTGCTTATTAACAATGATGATTGATAATAGTCTAGTGCCTTTTGCAACTCACTCAGTTGAAAGTAAGTAAATCCTAAATTATCTAAAATAATTGCTTCCTGAGCAAGATTGTCGGTTTCACGTACAAGTTGTAGTGCCCGCTGATGGTAATTTATTGCTTCTTTGTACTTTGCTAGATTGTTGTAAACTATTCCCAGATTACCAAGTGAGACAGCCTCCCCATCACGATCACCAATCTTTTGTCTAATATCTACTGCTCTCTGATAATAATCGATGGCTTTCTCATGCTGACTCCAATCACTATATATTTGTCCAATGGTGTTGAGTGCCTCTGCTTCCAGTGCTAGATCACCTGCTTCATGGCAGTAGCGTGATGCTTCTAAGAATTTATCAAGCGCTTTAGGGACTACTTCTGCAGTTGTTAGCGATTCTATGTGAAGTAATGCTGCTTCAGCAAATGCCCTTTCGCCAGCAATACGAATCTTGTCAGGCGCAGTTGCTTGTCTTAACTCTGTTATGTTTACCTGATAATCTCCTGCTGCTGCCTCACTATCACTAGAGCGTACCTCCAGCCGATAACTACCAGCCCTGTCTGCAATCAGCGATAATGGCTCTGGTCCTTGAGTACCATTGGGACTATCTACTTCCACCAGTTTTGTTCCATCTGGTGCATAGACAATGACAACTACATCTATGCCTTTCTGTTCTATGATCAGATGGATAAATTCTCCTTGTGCCAGTGATATCTGATAGTAGTCTGCTTTACCAGCGCCTAAGTTTCGCTCGATCGGTTTGCCAACTGTAAGAATAGGTGTTTCATCTTGCCCGCTTGCCAACACTGATATAGCAAAATGATTGGACACTAATATTAGGGATGCCAGAAGCAGCAGTCGATACATCGATTAACCTCCAGAATCACTTAAGACAATAGGAAGACTATTATGTATAAAATTTATTTGTACTCTCGTCTAGCCGGAAACTCCCGAAAAATTTAGTTTAGCTCACTTTCGCAATTTCCTACTTCTATTATGCTAATGGGTTGGTTGTAAACTATAATCTGGAAAGTTAGCTTAGCTTGCTAAGCGAGTAAAAAAACTACCATAGCAGCGAAGGAGGAACTGGTTAATGAAATATAAAGAGATTATACGGGTTGCCTTAATGCCAGTATTGCTGGTTGGATTTATTGGTGTTGCTGCCTTCACAGATAAGCCCAACGAGACAAAGCGACGCTATATAAACTTACCAGGTAGAACGAGTCAAGCTCCCTTTAGTGATGCAGTGATGGTTGGAGATACACTCTATCTTTCTGGTCGTCTGGGAACAGATCCCAAGACAGGTATGCCACCTGCAGATGTAGAGCAAGAGATTCGCTTAATGTTAGATGGTATTAAATCTACACTGGCGGCTGCTGATATGACTATGGATGATCTTGTGCAAGTACAGGTCTTCTGTTCCGATCTTAGCCTATATGATAAATTCAACACTATTTATCGTAGCTATTTCAAACAAAATCCCCCCGCCAGAGCCTTTATTGGTTCAGGAACATTATTGCGTGGAGCACGTTTTGAGTTAATGGGGATCGCAGCAAAAGAGAGCAAAACAGTTAAATAAACAGTCTAAGTATTTACCTAGACAGAGATGGAGCAAAAATTGTGCAGCACGAGCCTAGATCTATTGTTTATAACGTCGTACTATACAGCATTGTAATTGGTATAGCATTTACCATTGTTCCAACTTGCCTAGCTCAGTCTACTGATGCTGTAGATGTAAAGATAATAACCGATCAAGCCGATGCTGTGCTGGCTATTCTGGCAAAGAGAAGAACCAATCAGCCAATTGCAGAAGCAGATTGGCAACGATTATTCTCTAGTGAAGGTTATCTACGGCTGAAAAAGCGAGAGATAGCATTTCAACAGCCATTTGATGATGGAGAGTTTAAGAGTTTTGTTCTTTCTGATAATCTTAAAGAACGTGAGCAGGCTCTTGCAGAAACACTTGCCAAATGGAGACAAACAGATGCAACTGGTGCGGCTCGTTTAGCATTAACCTATCTGCCCGCAGCAGCACATATACGAGCCAAGATCTATCCAGTAATTAAACCCAGAGAGAATAGTTTCGTTTTTGAAGTCAGTAGCGATCCAGCAATCTTTCTCTATATTGATCCCACTATAACCAAAGAGCAGTTTCAGAATACTCTTGCACATGAGCTACATCATATTGGTTATGGTAGTGGTTGTTCGGCTAAGCAAGTATCTGAAGAGATCGCCAAACTACCAGAGAATATTCAGAATGTTCTCAAATGGATAGGAGCTTTTGGTGAAGGATTTGCAATGTTGGCGGCAGCGGGTGGCCCCGACATACACCCACATAATGTTTCAAAACCTGAAGATCGATCTCGCTGGGATAATGATATCGCTAACTTCAATAGTGATCTCAAGAGAGTGGAAGAATTCTTTCTCAAGATTCTCGATGGGAAATTAACTGCAGAAGAGCGCAACAAGATGGGTTTTGAATTCTTTGGCATACAAGGACCATGGTATACGGTAGGTTGGAAAATGGCTGTAGTGATCGAGAAAGTATATGGTCGCGCTAAACTCATTGAATCTTTCTGCGATCGTAGAAAATTATTATCTCTCTATAATGAAGCTGCCAAGAAATATCGTGACTCTAGCAGTGAATCACTGGTTATATGGTCACCAGCGCTTATTGAGAGAATGGAAAAATCTAACAAGTGAGATATGAGCTGGGCAAAGTTTGCAATAGAAGCATTACGAAAAGGAGAAACTACCCAGATAAGACCAAGGGGCCATTCTATGAAAGGAAAAGTTAAGGATGGCGCCTTAGTAACTCTTGAGCCTTGTAAACCAGAGCATTTATCTGTTGGAGATATCGTTCTGGTTCGTGTTAAGGGTAGAGACTATTTGCATCTAATAAAGGCAATTAATCAAGGGAGATTTCTTATTGGTAATAATATTGGCGGAATTAATGGATGGGTAGGGCATAATTCTATCTTCGGGATTGCTATAAGAGTTGAGTAGCCATTAGCAGAATGAGTCTAATGGCTGCTTGTTACCTCAATCGCGATTGGTGTTACGATCGTTTGGACTTTAGGGTTATAGTACTCGTAGAACTTAGCGGCAATGGTCTTGGCCTTAATAGCATACTTTGGCCTCATACGATATTTGAAAGTAAGGACATTATTTGCCGTCAGTCCATCAAGATATAGTATCACTTGACGGCCTGCTAGTTGATATTTAGTAATATGGCCTAATTTACCAATATTAGAATTAGAGATTAGACGTTCAAAATCTTCACTAATAACTTCAAAGCCAGGTGGAATACCTAGATCTATAATTGCTTGATTGATATCTCGGCTAAGATTATTACGCGCAGTAGCAGTAACAGTAACAGTCTCATTCTGTGCTAGTGTTGTGTGATCATATTTCATATCTAGTGTAAGAGATTTATCATTGTTATTAGCTTGGCTAAGTTGCCATTCTTGGTAGTAACGACCAACAATCTGATAAAGTAGTCTACCACCACCTTGTAGAGTTATTTCTACTAAATTACGACCTTGCGATGTGAACTCCTTGAGATCAAATTGATGTAATAGATCGTTGTTATCACGAGTAATAGCAAATACACGAACAGGTTGACCATTGACAGTGATGGTAACAATACCTGTAGCCGGCCTGGTATTATCACGCTGCTGGTCAAGGAGTAGTGCCTTAAGCGCAAATACAGTAGCTTGTGTAGAGTACCAAGTGCCATAACTATCTTTCTTCTCTATCAAAAACTGTAGTGCTTTGTTGGTCAGTAGAGGGTTCTTTCCCCATTTCACTAGTACCTGAGCAACTAGTGCGGTTGTCTCTATTTCAGCCATATAACCGCGTGCATATGTGGGTGTTTGATCATTAGTTGTCCAGGAAGCGATCTTTTCACTCTCATTAACTCTTAGCAGTAAGGACTGCATTATCGTTTCAGTCCATTTCCGATCCAGTTTTGTATCAATTGCAAAGTTGGCGATTATAGCAAGTGTATATGAGTCTACTGTGCTAGAGAGATTATTTTCAAGAAATGCTTTAGCACGCTCAATAGCAATACCCTGATATCCAGAATAGGCCAATGCCCAAGCAATATAGGCAGTAGTAAGCATATGGTAGTTATGGTTCGTTGTGGCATTGCCAGTATAATAGCCTGATTCTGCCTGCCAACTCCCATCTATGCTCTGTTGGGCAACCAACCATTCCTGAGTACGCTGTATCAGTCGTGGATCGACCTCATAAACTTTGGACATATCACTAAATTCCATCAGTCCATAAGAGGTTAACATTTTATTGGCAGGTGCTCGACCATATAAAGAGAATCCACCGCCTGATACTTCGAAGGTTACTAATCGTTGATATCCGATCGAAATAAAGCTCTCTGCTTTGGCGGCTATCTCAGCAGTGATATGCTTGGTTGTACGCATATAATCGAGTGCCAATACATTCGGGTAGGTTGTTGAAGAGGTCTGCTCAAAGCAGCCATACGGAAGACGAATTAAACTATCCAGTCCTTCTACAACTTGACTAAAAGGTGTGGGGTAGACTTTAACTAATAACTTACTTGCATCTGCTATTGCGTTTGCAGGAAAGATAATCTCTTTTGCAACACTATTATTGAGCTGTCCATTAACAACTATCTCTTTTGATTCACCATTGGGTAACACTTCAATTTGACGTGAGATCGCATCACCAGCGGTTTTTGATTGGTGGTTCTGCAGTTTTGCGCTTACCGTGATATCGTCCTTACCAATACGCAAGGCACGAATTCTATAGCTGGTAACTGCTACATCATGAGCATTCACGATCACATGTTTTACAGCTACATCATTTTCAAGTGTAAAGGAGTCGCCTAACTGTAGATTCAGTCTAATATCCTGCCGATCATTAAGGTAATTATAGATAGTTACCGGAACAGATATGATATCACCTTGAGTTAAAGATACTGGCAATGCTAGATCAATAAAGAAATCTTGGAAGACTTCTATCCCGGTAGTTGCACTACCAAGATTGCCTTGTTTAGTTGAGGCAAGCATAGATAGTCGCCAGGTTGTTATTGAATCAGCAACTGGAAAGCGAACCGTGGCGTGTCCTTGTTGGTCAGTAATTACCGTAGGATTAACATAGAGTGTTTCAGGAAAATAGGAACGAACTTTTATTTCACTATTAATATTTGACCCTGCGATTGCAGCACCTGTGCCGCCTAGAACTCCACCTACTACACCGCCTACTACACCACCTTCTACGCCACCAACTATACCTTGGCCAGAACTGAAAAACACTAGTGATGGATCGGCCATTGCCTCTGCTTGTGTAAGCAGTTTAGTAATCTCAACATCTCTATAAAGAGCAAGCTCTACTTCAATCTGATCACCTACATTCAATTGCAATTGTGGATAAGTTTTACTAAAGTAGCCAGACGCAGAGATATTAATTGTATAAGCGCCTGGGTTGAGATTATCAAATATAAAGTTGCCATTAAAATCGGTCTTTACATTGATCGATTTACCATTCAAAATTAATCGCACCATTGCTCCCGATAGTGGTCTATGAGAATCTTTCAAGATCTGTCCTTTGATCTGTGCACTATGCTGAGTAGCGGGTAGCCGACTAAAGCGTAATTGTCCAATATATGGCTGTTGATCAGGCGGACCGGGTAGATGAGTTTTAATCCGGTAAAGGGGAACTTGCGAACTAAATTGCCCTTCTAGATCCGACATAACAGTATAGTAATAATCTTGCTGGCCCTCATTATAGCCATCAAATTTTATTGGATTGCCCCAATTATCAAGAATATCTTGCTCTTTTATATAACCAGCTGCCAATGCATTGGCGATATCGACATTGAGATCTTCGGCTGATTGATACATATCTCGATAATATTTGCTCACTGCATGTGCTAGACGAGCTACCTTCTTTTCTGCCAACTCTTGATATTTAGCAAGGTACTCATCATATTTTGCCGTACTCTCAGTTTTACCATACTCTTTGTCTAAGCTATAGACACCAACCTGATTTGCTGCTGCGAGGAGAAAGCGGGCAACATTCTCACGACTTGCTAGCGACTTTGTCTCATTAACATTCAAGAAGATATCTTTGGGTTCAAAGAATGGTACTTGATAATGTGATGCAAGCAGTTCTTTTTCTAGGTAGAGGAAGACTTTTTCTAGACCTGGCTGCTTTTCACTCAATTGAAAGACTGCTTCATCGACAGCCTGCACATCCAGAACAGCCACCTTAGGTTGTCCATACGGATCACGCACCGTTATATCTATCTGTGCCTCTTCACCAGGAAGATAAGAGGCTTTTGAAGTTGCTGCAGATATCAGTAGCTCATCCGCTGTCTCAACCAAGATAAGCCGTTGATCGCTAATCAAATTTGCTTGCTGCCCGAAGATATATGCTCGTACTTGCAGTGTACCGCAAAGATCAGGAGTAAGATTAAGACTGGTTCGCGCTTTGCCACCAAGAAGCTCCAGAGACTTAGTAAAAATAGTCTGTCCTTCCTTGATCAAATCTACATAAACACTACCATACAACTTTGTCGAGGTAATATCAATATCCAGGGAATCGCCTACTCGGTAAAGTGCACGGTCTGTACGCACAAGCAGATTATGCTCCTGTGCTTGACGACTATTGAAGCTAACGTTGGTGTAAACAGTTTTACCGTTTATATCAGTAATTAATAGAAGTAAATTAGTAACATGGCCATTGATCTCCAAGACAGCAATACCATTCTTATCGGTGCTGGTAGTGATGGCATGAGTAGCGCAGTTGATCCTGGTTTGCGCAGGTTTACCATCAGGATAAGAGGTGAGTAGATAGATTCTATTGATAAGTCCTGGGATCATGCTCCCGCCCTCTGGAATCGCAGTAACTACAATGGCTTTGTTAAAAACAGAGATCTTCTCGGTACGAGACTCTCTATGATTTGCACTGTCGGTCACTTCCACTTGTAGTGCAAGCACGGCTTTATCTTGAGTGTAGTTAGACCCTGCCAGTACCTCAGGGATCTTTACCGAGAAATGGCAACGACCGGAATCATCAGTAAGATTAGGTTGTCCGCCAACATTTTCTGAATCTATCGGTGGCGGAGGGGTTAAAGAGTTGTTAGGCGTTAAAAGTTTAATATCGACACGTGCCCCGGTAATAGGTTTGCCAAATAGATAGTTTGCTTGTATATAACCAGATACTGTTTCACCCGGGGCATAATAATTCTTCTGCTCTTCTACACCATTTTCATTGTTGTTATCCAGATGCCGAATATCGATTTTGAATTTTGGTAGTACATAACGGGTTACCGTAAAGTTTTTCTCTTGTACATTAGGTTTCAGTTGTTCTGTTTCAGCCAAGCTTGCACGTAGTTTATATGTACCGATATTAATCTCTTCTGCTAGTTGGAACTGTGCTGAAGCAACGCCAAATGGATCAGTGAGTAATCTCTT
>JBFLVQ010000450.1:0-7980 GCA_040758525.1 Acidobacteriota bacterium | reverse complement strand
CACAAAATGTGCAATTTGCCTGGGGAAACGGTTGGGATAAGAAAGCCGCTAATGTAGGCAAAACCCAAGCAGAGCCATCCCTAGTGGCAAGCTTTCCACCTAATAACTTTGGCCTTTATGATATGACTGGTAATATCTGGGAATGGTGTATGGACTGGTATGGTGAAAACTACTACCGTGAAAGCCCACAGCATAATCCAACCGGACCCACCCAAGGCCAGTTGCGTGTGCAACGCGGAGCTGCCTACAATAGTCTGGAGAAGTTTGCTCGTATTAATTTCCGCAGTCGCAACGCACCAGATACACGCGCCGGTATGACCGGCTTCCGTGTGGTATTAAGCGCAATCCCAGCAACCAATGTAAACTAATGCCCGTTCATAAGGAAGGGGCAGCCAGTATTGGCTGCCCTTATGCTATCGCAACTGCATTAAACGGTACGCTCCCGCAGGGTACGCCGTAATGGCCGTCGCATACGATCCATCCGATCGCGCAGCTCTTGTGCGCGAACATCTATTGATGGTTGATGATGTACTTGATGTACACGTAGAAACTCTTCCCGCTGGCGAGCCTTAGCCTCGCGTGCGCGGCGACTCAATTCTCTATTGTCATGTGCCAAATGAACCAGCAAGGTACGCCCTAGCAGACGATAACCATGAAAACGGCCGATCGCTGCTTCAGCTTCCCCTTCACTTGCCATCTCAACAAATCCAAAGCCCCGCGACTTGCCTGTGACTCGATCTACAATCACTCTGCTCGCCAATACTGTGCCAACTTCGGCAAACAACGAAGAGAGTTGTTCCCCGCTTACATCGTAGGAAACATTGCCGACGTAAAGTTTCGCACTCACGTTTTTATCCTTTCTGAAAAAGAGATTGTTCTGCGCCAAAGACTCAGCCGCTGTTGAGCTGAACCTCCTAAGAAATCCGGTTAAAGTTTCTCCTTCAAGTCAAGCGTGCTGCCCCCTAATACCTCTGGCAAGGTTTAATATTGCCTCAATATTTTCGCTACATTGGGCTGAACGTAAGACATAAGCTGACGTCTTATGATCACGAAACCACAAAGCAGACGGGAGAAGCGATTAGAACATTTCCAACCAGTTCCGGTGGCAGCGAATTGTCGTTCGCCCCATTCGCCGACTACTTCTAGCGATGCGTCCGGTCGCTTGTAATTTATATTTTAGACGAGGGTTAAAGTAAATTAGGTGACCATAGTATTTTCGTAGTTATTTATGTAGGGTAATACAGTATACTAATGATTCCATTCATATATGCGTCTAAATACTACACTTTTACCGACACTTGAGCCTTTTAGCAGTGCCACACAGCAGTCTTATCAGTAGCCTCACGCCATACTGGTTCGTGATTTGCTAGTTTTAGAAAATGAGAAGACAAAACCGTTAATCGCCAATCGGCAGAGAATGGCTCTCGGCCAAACGGTTATCAATGGCACGAGAGTATTAACAAATTTGGAGGAGAGAAGCCAATGAAAGCGAGAATTTTCGTATCAATGCTGCTCTGCTTGCTAGTATGGGCTACTACTAATAACAACAGTACCTATGCACAAGTAAGAGTTATCAGCGGCGGTGATCATAGTATTGTGCGTGCATTGAATTTAAGCAAAGAGCAGATCACTCTTACCCCCGCAGAGATTCGCTCCTTCTTCTGGAAAGGCGTGAATGGGATGAACGTGGACACTAGCGAGTTCAAGAGCATGGATACTACTGTTGACCAGACTAGCAGATTGGATTCTGATCTTGATAATGAGATTGAACCAACTTCTCAGCACGATATGCACCAGCAGGGAGTAAAACGTACCGATCAAGATAGCGAGATGCAGAACGAAGATCTAAACCAGCAGAATAAGCGTGCCGACATCAAAGATCAGCCAACTACGGTAAGAAAAGATTTCACCCTAGAGAAAGAGCCGACCGGGCAATTGCCACAACGCACAGTAACCACTAAGCGGGAGCGCTTATCCAAGGATTGATCTAATACCAAGCTGAGCCGTTTAAAACGGCTCAGCCTTTTGTTACTTCTCTTTTCAAAGCCGACTCTTTAAGCATCAGCAGGCCCGAGATCCTTTTATTCTCAAGATCGAGCGATTGTAGATCGCTCTTCAACTTCTCAATTACTTGTTGATACTTCTCCTGCTCATTCTCTAAACTGATACGAAACCGTTCCTGCAGATACTTAATCTCTGTCTCTAATTTCTCATTTCGTGCTACTACCGACTCCATACGTGCGCTGATTGCTTCTTGGTGATGCAATTTTGTCTGTAGACCCTCGATCTCAACCAACAACTTACCTACACGCCGAAAATGGTACAAGCACATAGGTAATGGTAGTATCAAAAAGACTGCACAGACCATACCTAACCAAAATATCGTGCGTTCTAGTTGTGCGACACGGACCTCAACAGGTACAGACGCAATCGTGGGAGAATTAGTAGGAGCAGTTGGTGGCGCTTGCCAAGCAGCAAAAGCCATTGTCACAGACAATAAGAGAAATAACCCAACGGCCAGCAATTGTACTCTTAACTGAACTTTCATAGCCCTATTATAACATCCCGGAAGCGGGAGACAAGAAATGGGAAGACGTCGGAATTGTATCAATTTAAGCCATTTCTTCATTGCTACTAATGCTATTGTCATCTAAAATTAGAAATATTTTAGGTAAACCAATAAGCAAACGCCGGTTATAAAACTTAATTATTTGAGGAGATTATTATGAAGCTCGCTATTATAAGAGTAAGGTATAGAATTACATTACTCTGCTTGCTCGCTATGCTTATGCTTGCCACTGGTCTACGCACCGCTAGAACAGAGGCAATCGATGACACAGTACTGTTACGTAGAGCTCTTAGCAAACCGCCTGCACAACGTGTACATAGTTTTGCCACACAGCAACAACGTGCCCTACTTGCCACCAGCCGAGGACTACTTGCCTATGATGGCAATCAATGGCAGCAACTGATTGACGAAGAGACTTTTGCCGTAGCGGCTATGGAAGGCACACGCCTAGTAGCAGGGACACGTAGCGGTGTGTTGGTATCGGATGACAATGGTAAAAATTGGCGTATCACCAACCAGGGTCTGGCCACAGACGCATTACCATTAGCGATTAAACCAGCACAGCAACAACGTGTCTATATAGGCACAGATCATCATGGCATATATCGTTCTGATGATGGTATGAACAGTTGGCAGACAATGGGACATGGTCTACCAACCTCGATTGGTGCCGCTGCTTTTGCTGCCATTAAGCGTATTGCTGTTGATCCCAATAACTCTGATCTAGTCTTTGCTGCTACCGATGCACGCGGTGTCTATTGGAGTCGTGATGGCGGGGAAAATTGGCAACCCGCAGCGCTCAATCTTTCTGGACCATTCCATCATCGTGTCAATGCTCCCTTTATTACTTTTGATGAACTCTTACCACAACATATCTACACGCTTGTTAACTTCCCTGTGCATTCTCACAGACTCGATCACAGCATACATCTGAGCACAGATGGCGGTGAACACTGGACACTAGTGCGCAAGCTAGATCCCAATCAAATCATACAGGATTTTCGTGTCAGCGGTGGAATTGCTACCATTGAGACACCAGAGAAAGGTTACACAGTTAATCTTAACGAATCCCCTGCTCCCGAAGATACTGAGATTGCTCCTAGTGCGGCGCCAACCATACCAGGAACAGATCCCGATTTTACTATCGATAACTTTGCCGTGTTACATGATGATGGCATGCTCTTCTCTTTTCGTGATAATGACCTCACCGATCTTGGTCAATTAGTAGCAAGGCGATTTTACCAGCGTCATAGTGATAATTATGATCTTATCATTACCTTCGCCGATCCCTTCTATGTCGGCTCAACTGCAGGAGTGGCCTTTGCTTACAATGCACCGGTGGTTAGTCAGATTTTAGGTATAGGTATTACGCCAGGCGCTTATAACGGTGGACCATTCGCCTATGGTAGTCAAGGACGGTTACGCGGTTTCTGTAATATGAACAATATTTCCCGCTATCCTGAGGATCCTCAACAGGCATTTCAGGGGACTAACTCTCCGCTAGATATTCTCAGCCATGAAGTAGGGCACGTCTGGTCAGCCTTTTTCCACTTTGATGATGCCGGTTTTACCAGTGATGAACTGCTTGGGCGCGCTCTTGCGCACTGGAGTTTCTTCTACAATTCCCAGTCTTCTGTACTAGAAGGTAATATGTATCAAGATATGGGAAATGGTCTGTTCCGAACTACTGGAGCAACCTCCCGTTACAATGAACTTGAGCAATATGCAATGGGAATCAGGAGTACTGCCACTCCTAACTTCTTTATCAATAATCCAACCAAGATTGATCCACCATTAATCATTGGCGGTCAGGTAGTAGATCCGACTCAACCTGGCGCGCGTGCACTTCCCCCCATTGCTCCACCAGAACTACCAGCCGTTACGGTTACTGGTACACGTCAAGATGTTAGCTTCCAACAGATCCTCAAAGCGGAAGGGCCACGTAATCCTCCCCCTTCGCCTGATCAAGGTAGAATTACTGCTGCTTTCGTCTATCTGGTGCCTCCTGGCCGTGAACCTATGGCCAGCGCATTTGATAGAGCTAAACGTCTACGTAGCGCATTTCTCGACTTCTTTAGCAAAATCTCTATGGGCGCCAATATTGATGGCACAGTAAAGCCAGGTGGTGGCTCAGATACTACACCGCCGAAACTAACAATAACTTCGCCCAATGGTGGTGAATCTTTCCTGGCTGGTAATAAGTTCAATATTAGTTGGGATTCATCAGATGAGAATGGTATTGCTAAACATGATATCTTTCTCTCCCTTGATGGTGGCGCAAGTTTCCCAATTACAGTAGCAAGTAAGATTAATGGTAAGACCAAGAATATTGAAGTTCTACTACCTGTCGAGACTTTCAGTGATAAAGCCATAATCAAGATCGTTGCCGTCGATTATGCTGGCAATCAGATAACAGATACCAGCAACGCAAACTTCGTGCTACAACGCGAGACTGTGGCACCAGTAGTAAAAGTAACGAAGCCTAATGGTGGTGAGCGTATTGTGGCAGGATTGACCTATGAGATCACTTGGGTCTCAACCGACGATGGTCAACTACAAAGTCATGATATTAACCTCTCCATTGATGGCGGCCAATCCTTTGGCACATCTATTACATCTGGTATTCCTGGTCGTGTACAGAGCTTTATCTGGCGTGTGCCCGCCGATCTAAAGGCAGATATGGCACGTATTCAAGTAGTAACAAAAGACTCGGCAGGCAATGCAGGTCGCGACGGTTCTGATGGTTCATTTGTAGTAGTGGCAGCCGATAAGAACCCACCTGTGGTACGCCTACTTAAGCCAGTAGGAGGAGAGTCATTACAAGCCGGTGAAAATACCACGATCAGTTGGACCACTAATGATGATGGTATGATAACAGGCCATGAACTTTCTCTCTCTACTGATGGCGGCAAGAATTTTGATCTCCCCATTGCGAACGGCTTATCCGGTTCTGCACAGAGTTTCTTATGGCGTGTGCCAGATCAAGAGTTGCCCAATGCACGTATTCGTATTGTCGCTATTGATGAACAGAACAATCGTGGTATCGATGCAAGTCGTAGCGATGTACTAATCACCAAGCGTGATGTTACTGCTCCCACTGTACAAGTGATCTCACCCAAGGGTGGCGAAGTAGTACGTAGTGGCGAGCAATTAACAATAAGCTGGCAAACTACCGATAATGTATCGGTGAGATCCCAACGTATTGCTCTCTCGCTTGATGGTGGTCAGACTTTCCCGACTACCGTAGCAAGTGAGCTTGGACCAACTGTCGCTAGTTTTAATTTCACGATTCCAGAAACTCTACAATCGACTTCTGCACGTATTGAAGTGAGTGCCGTCGATACTAGCGGTCTCACTGGACGTGGTGTCTCAGCGGCAAACTTCACCATTGAGAGCAAGGATACACAAGCACCATTGGTCACTATCCTTTCACCTAATGGTGGTGAAGTAACGGCTAACACGGATCGGCTACGTGTCTCTTGGCGATCAAATGATAATGTTGGTGTAGTTGCACACGATGTACAGATTTCGACCAATGGCGGTACTAACTTTACCACAGTACAATCGGGTCTGGCTGGTACGGTTCAAGAAGTACTGTTAGATGTGAATACATTGATCAGCGAGCGTGTGAAAGTGAAGATCGTTGCACGTGATGCACGCAATAATACTGGTAGTGATGAGAGTGATAATCTCTTTGCCATTGCATTAAAACCAGGTATTACCAATGCCAAATACAACAATGGTAGTAATAAACTGACAATCTTTGCCACTGGAGTATCCTCGGCTACCACAGTAGAGATCAATGGACAAGCAATCACGGCAATAAAGATCAAGTTTAATGCGCAGAAGAAGACCCTAGTACTCAAGGCAAACCGCAGCCAACTCAATCTGCGTGCAGGGGAAAACAACATTGTTGTGAAGGAGCGAGGATTAATCTCTGCCGCCTTCAAACTGATGTTATAAACTGTATTGATGATCAAATCATTCGCGCAGATAAGTAAACATGAGCGCGACTTGGTAGGGGGCAAGGCTTATAGCCAGGCACTGCTATGGCAAAAAAAATTCAATGTGCCTGCTGGCCTGGTTATTACGGCAAATGCATTTGAAGCTTTTTTACAAGCTCGCTCATTGCGTGATACATTGAACCTGCTCGATCAAAGCATATATGCTGCAGCAAAACTATATGCTCAGATCGAGCAGGCGGATCTACATCAAGACCTCGCGCTACAACTCTCCAATAAAGTCTCAGAAATCTTTCCTGACACTTATCCACATGGTTTTGCTGTGCGTTCCTCTGCACTTGGAGAAGATAGTGCAGAACATTCTTTTGCTGGTATACATCGCACGCTACTAGGTGTTACACGTGATAAACTACCGCGTGCAATACTATCCTGTTGGGCTTCGGCATTTGCCCCACCAGCGATCGATTACCGACGTGAGCGTGGTCTGAGTCTAAGCCAGATTCGTATTGCAGTATTGATTCAGCCATTGTTAATACCATATTGTGCAGGTGTGGCTTTTACACTGGATCCTGTGAGTGGCAATCGTGACGAGATAGTGATTAATGCTACTTATGGGTTAGGAGAGATGCTTGTCAGTGGCCAAGTCGAACCCGATCTTTATCGTTTACGCAAAGGCTCACCACTACTAATACAAGAGCAATATATAGGCACAAAGGCTGAGCAACTCAACTGGTATGAAGGCCGATTAGAACGTACATCTGTGCCAGCAGCACTGCGTGGTAAAGCTGCTCTTAACAGTGAACTGGTACTTGGTCTAGGCCATGAGTTACAACGTATAGAGGAGGTATTTGGCGCACCACAGGACGTTGAGTGGGCTTATGATGGCAATAGGCTTTTTATTCTACAAGCACGGCCTATTACTACGACTGCGCCTACGATCGATTTTGAATGGTCAAGAGTAAATTTCCGTGAAATTGTGCCAGACTTGCCTTCACCCTGTTGTTGTGGCCTGTTTAAGCTCTCTGAGCCAGACTTTGCTGCCCATTATCGAGCTGGTGGTTTTAAGATTGATCATCTACGACCAATTCTTAAAGTTATCTATGGCCGCCCATATTTCAATCTCACAATAATGAAATATACTACTGAACTTGTAGGTATGCCATTGGACACTATGCTACGTGCCTTTGGTCATGGCGCAGAGCTTGATCCTCATGCCGACTACAGTATCAAATTTCGCAAGCTTCTTGCTAATTTTCCATTAGTTGTTAAAGCCGCTATATGGCAAATGCGCAATGTGCCAAATCTAGAGAAATTCATTGATATTACAGAGAATGAACTTAGTGCTTACCGTATGCTTGATGTTGATCAAGTTAGTTATACTGATATTGCTACACTACTTGAGCAACGGCGGCATTATTTTTGTAACTTTCTCTATAACGCTATGAGTAT
>JBFLVQ010000449.1:0-7995 GCA_040758525.1 Acidobacteriota bacterium | reverse complement strand
TCAATAGAGATCTTGGCAGACTTGAGCCTTCGCCTTCTCTATTCTACAGGGCTAAGGTTGCTTTGAATGGCGTATGATCTCATTGGCAAATTTGTCAACGGTGTAAAAACTTGAAGATCGAGTGATAGGAAAGATTTTGATAAAGCAGCTCACTATTACCAACAAGGATATAATGTTGCCAAAGAGATTAATGCAAAAAGGTTTGAGGTAACTTCACTGATCTCATTAGGTAATGTTCAAGAAGCCAAGAAAGATCTATCTTCAGCATTAGAATATTTTCAGATGGCACTTGAAATCGCTAAATCATCAAATTATAAAGACGGGATTAAAGAAGCAACTGCCAAAATTGAGAACCTATCGAAAGCAGAACATTAATCAGCGATCTACTCCCTTCTCCTGCTCGCTTCGCTTTATTTAGATGATGAGATTATAATGAGAAGCGGGAGGAGAGAAAATGGCTGTAGTGTTAGAAGGTGGTTGCTATGTCAAGGAGATTAGAGATGGGGAACCCACCATTAATGGGACATTAAGTATCTGGCTTCAGGTAGGGCGAAGCACTGGTGCAAAGGCAATTTCTCTACGTACAATGGAGTTCAAATCAGGTCTATCGCCTGGCCTACGTAATCAGCAATGTGATGAGATTCTCTATGTTTTACAAGGCACCGCCAACATCTTTATAGATGGCTGGCAATATCAAATCCAACCAGAGACAGGAATCTATCTAAAGCCTGGCGCTATTCTGACCGTGGATAATCCTGGTCAAGAAGATCTCGTTCTTATCAGCTCACAATGCCCTGAGCCATTAGTGGCACCAGAGATACTACCATCCTGCACCTCTCCTTTGCCTCAGGTAACAGCATTGCCACAACCACCTATCGTACGCCTTGCGGATCGGCAAGCTGTGCCAACGGCAGATCGTTGGTATCGTGTACTGGTAGATGATGAAGTTGGTAGCTTTCAAACAACACAGTTTGTTGGATCAATTCCACCAGGTCGCGCGCCTGATCACTTCCATCTTTATGAAGAAGTTCTATACATCTTACAAGGGACTGGCCGTATGTGGGCTGGCCAGACTTATACTCCCATTGAGCCAGGCTCATGCATATACTTACCTAAACGTCAGACCCACTGTGTTGAAAATACTGGTAATGGTGAGCTACGACTATTAGGAGTGTTTTATCCAGCCGGCAGTCCCAGTGTACGCTATCAAGCCGATTGATTGGTTTCCAGCAGATCGGCTAGTATCAGCATAGCTTCTTCTACTTCTGCATCGGTATTGAAGAAGTGTGGCGATAAACGTAGTCCAACTCCTGGTCGGCAATCAACAAATACTTTGCGCTCTGCTAAACAGGCGATAATTTGTGGTGCATTGGCGACTCCAATCATAACTGAGCCACCACGTTGATCGCTCTGTTGTGGGCTATTCAACTTCCATCCATGTGACAAAACGAACTCGATTATCCAGTTAGTTCTACGCTTTGACTCTGCGGCAATTGTCGCCATTCCTACTTCTTCAATGATCTGTAATCCTGCTAAGGCCGAATAAAGTCCTGGAATGTTAGGTGTTCCTTGAGCAAATCGCCGCACTGAAGGAGCATAGCGAATTGCATCATGCTCAAATGCAAAAGGCTCTGTATGAGCAATCCAACCTGTCAGTCTAGGCTCAAGTTGGTTTTGCAACTGAGGGCGTACATAAAGATATCCACAAGCTGGTCCACCACATAACCATTTGATTGTACCGCCAATGAGAAAATCAACCTCCCAACCATCAGCATCAATCTCTACTGTTCCTGCCGATTGATATATATCCAATAGCACTAGTGCACCAACACGATGCGCATGCTCAATAATGGCCTGTGCATCAACACGATAAGAACTGCGATAGGACGTATGTGACAGCGCAACCAGACAGGTTGTTTCATCAATGGCGGCAAGGATTCTATCTAGCGGCGTGATGATACCTGCATCTGCAGGCACAATATCTATATTGGCACCCAGTCGCCGTTGAGCTTCCCAGATATATCCCATTGAAGGAAAATCTAATGCTGTTGTGACCACCTTATTACGCCGTGTTGCACCAAAATCAAAACAGGATGCCACTGTCGATAAGGCTATTGATGAATTTGGTTGGATCTGTACAGTACCTGGTTTTCCACCAATGATGTGTGCAATACGATCACCTACTTGTTGAGATAGCTCCCACCAACTTGTCGCCCAAGCATCTTCGTTGGTATGACGCTCCCAAGAATCATAATAAGCAAGCAAAGATTCACGGGCTAGACGTGGAACTGGTCCCAGGCTATGACTCAACAAATGAATACCTAAATTTAATGTTGGAAATTCTGCCCGACGGCGATCAAAATCTATCTTCATCGTTATAAACTGCTATTTTCTCTCTGCTGCTTTTGTCATCTCTGACATTAGGGTCTCTACGCCAACAACTGTAACCATAGAGCAGGGCACCAACCAAACCCCAAGCTAGCACCAGTTCTACACTGGTAAGAGAATGGCTGGCAAGTCTCTGTAGAAAACTCTGTGTCTGCAATGTTCGCAGGTCCTGTACTACTTGAATTACAATAATACCTCCCATTGCCAACATTGACAGTAGTGCTGCCATCTTCTGAAGTGTTAGCGATAAGGAGATCTTAATCATTGAATAGAGTTGTGGATTCCTACGAGGAAGCAATAAAAAGGTTAGGCTGTGTAGAAAGTATAGAAGAACTAGCGCAAATACGGCGATATTTAACGCTAGCGAAACCTGCCCACTGATAAGCAAAAAAGCCGACGCCATCAATGTAAGTGTGAGTCCACGTATTGGAGTGCCAGTGCTCTTATGAATCACACCCAGCCAGCCTGGTGCCAGACCATCACTCGCCAACATAATTGTCATACGTGAAGGCACCAACATTGTAGAGTTCAGTGAAGTCGTTATTGCCATAATTGCCCCAAAGGTAACGAAAAGGGCTGCTCCAAAGGGCAGATAAACAGAGGCAACTTCAGCCATAGGAGCACGACTAGCTTGTAAACGTGTGCCAGGCAAGACACCAAAAGCAATAGCAGACATCAGAACAAATATCACTGCCGTAAGTGTGATCCCTTTGAGAAAGACTTGTGGTAATCGCTCCGTACTGTCTTTCACTTCGCCTGCCGTCTGTGCTAATGACTCAAATCCTGCATAGGAGAAGAAAAGCGGTACCAGGCTGGCCGCTAGACCTTCCCAACCATGTGTGATAAAAGGTTGGTAATTGATCGTTTGGATAGCAAATAAGCCTGGAACAATCAATACAATCAAAGATATTCCCAGTAGTATACACATTACCACTTGCAACCGACCAAACCAGCGTACTCCAATTATGTGGATTAGATAAAATAGGACCAAGCTGCTTAGTGCCAATGGTAGATAATATGTCTTTGGATCCATCCATTCGCCAGCAAATTTGATTATATAATCGGCTAGTGCTCCCGCAAGAAATGCCAGTGCGCCAATATAAGAGATGATCTTTAACCATGTTCCTATGAAGGCTATCAGATACCCACCAAATGTCTGCGAGATATGTGTATATTCACCGCCAGGCTCTTGACCGAGTGGGGTAGAAAGAAATGCAGCATATGGTACAGAGGTGGCGAGAATAACCGGTAGAAGCAATATATATCCAAGAATCACACTAGGTCCTGTAATCGACCAAGCTTGACTTGTAACAGTAAATATACCTGCTCCAATCAGTATCCCTAATAATGCAGCATAAGATTCTAATGTTCCTAAATCACGTCGTAAGCGCCCTGCTAACACAGATGAAGATCTATTATAAACAGCATCCTTATTGCCTGTGGTCATCACAACGCTCCATCAGATGGTTAGCAGGTAGACCTGGATCAAGCACTTTCTCTGCACTCTCGGCCCCAGCAACAGGCAAATTACTTGCCTCCAGCAATCCTAGTTGAACCAATACAGAAGCTTGATCCCAATAGATATGTTCATGCGCTAGTTTGCCATCGCGGAAATGGACAATTACCACAAGAGGAACTTTGATATGCTTACCAGTAGGAGCAATCCCTGGCAGCATCCAATCCATTTTAATCGTATGGGTAAATTCAAAGACCATCTCATCGACTATACGATCAGTACCAATAGTGCGTGAGACAGGAGTCATTCTTGTATCTGGCGGCATCTGTGGAATGAAACGTTTTGAATAAAATTCTCGCAATTGGTTATGACCGATCCCACCAGTCAATACTGGAACATGATTAACATAAGCATTCTCAACCATTGTCGCCAATGTCTTCTCAGTATCCCATGTAGCAAACTCACATTTAACATGCTCGTCCCATAATTCAGACAATGTCTGCTGTGACTCTGTTGAAGCCAATCCACCAAGATGACGAAGAAAAAATTCTACTGTTCGTAGATTTGCTAGTTCAGCAGCCTGTGCATCGAAATGCGCTCCATTAGCACGAGCAAAAGCATGATCTTGTTCTGCATAATCGTGTAGTGTGACTAGCGTATGTGTATCTAATGCTTGATGAATCTGTGTCTGTGCAGTTGGCGGACAAAACTGATCATGACCTGCTATATGTAACATCAGTGGACAACGTAAATTTGCTACTTCTGCCAATGCTTTTTCAATACCAACACCATAGTAACCGACCGAACAATCAGGATTAGCACGTGTTGCCATTAGGTAGGCAAGTTTTCCTCCTAAACAGAATCCGACTGTACCAACTTTACCAGTGCAGGCTGGATGCTGGCGTAGTAGAGCCAATGCTGTGCTCGCATCTTCAACAGCTTTATCCTCATCCAATCCATTATATAATTCGATAGCACGTTGCCATTCGGCTTCAGTTTGATCAGTCAATTGTATGCCTGGCTGTTGGCGCCAGAAGAGATCAGGACAGGCTACAACAAATCCTCGGGCAGCATACCAATCAGCAATGGAACGCATAAATTGGTTGACTCCGAAAATCTCTTGCAAGAGGATCAGACCTGGTCCTTTGCCCAATGGTGGTAATGCAAGATAAGCTTGAAATTCTCGGCCTTTAGATGAACAGATCGTTATCATACTAGACCTCTTATTTGCAGCGCAACCCATACTCAAGATCGGTTTGCGATCAAGCTAGCGCGCTTTGCATTAATTGATAGAATGGAGTGACCAACCTGACTAAGAATCCCAGCGCTTAAAGACTAACACAGAGTTGAGCCCGCCAAAAGCAAAGGAATTGGATAATGCATATTCAATGCTCGCAGGCCGTGCCTCGTTTGGTACAACATCTAGATCACAACCAGGATCTACCTCCCTATAATTGGCTGTGGGAGGCAAGATCCCATGCTTAAGCGCAAGGATTGTGGCAACTGCTTCAATTGCGCCTGCGGCTCCCAGTGTATGACCATGCATCGATTTTGTAGAACTGACCGCCAGACGCGCAGCATGGTCGCCAAAGACTTGATGAATTGCACTCGCTTCAACTGCATCATTGGCAATAGTGCCAGTACCGTGTGCATTTATATATCCGATCTGTTGAGGCTCTAGATCTGCATCTGCGATTGCAGTGCGTATTGCCAATACTGGGCCATCCACACAAGGTTGTGTGATATGGTGGGCATCCGATGACATACCAAAACCAACAAGTTCTGCGTAGATCTTAGCTCCTCTTGCTAGTGCCCCTGCTAAGCTCTCCAATACTAATATTGCGCCTCCTTCACCTAAAATTATTCCACGTCGATCCTTAGAAAAAGGACGACAAGTATCGGGAGCAATTACTCTCAATGCCTCCCAAGCCTTCAAATTTCCATAGTTGAAAGGGGCTTCACTGCCACCTGTGATAGCGATATCGACTAACCCATGGTGCACCATCCAATATGCTTGACCGATGGCATGACTTGCTGAAGAACAGGCTGTTGTTAAGGTAAAGGCCGGTCCCCTGATGCCAAATTCCATACAGATAATACTTGCCCCTGCATTTGCCATCGTACGAGGTATCGTAAGGGGGTGTAGGCGCTTGCGGTTATTCTTATATAATTCCAAGAACCCTTTATCCTCTGCGGTCTGTCCGCCTAAACATGAACCAGTAATAACCGCAACACGCTCTTTTGGTTGTTGCTCCCAATCCACTTGAGCGTCCTTTACTGCCTCTCTAGCTGAAACAAGGACAAATTGCGCGAACCTATCGAGTAGATCAGCTAACTCTTCTCCAATACTCTCTACTGCTATAAAATCTCGCACTTGTGCGGCATTCTTAAACTGTAGTGGTGCACAGTCAAAAGTCTCTACCTCTAGTGTATTAATGCCAGGCTTGCCATGTGAAAGGGCTTGCAAAAATTCATCACAGTTGTGACCCACAGCAGAGATCACACCAATACCAGTAATAACAACTCGATTTGTAGGCATAGTTATACTCCAGTAGCATTATTGCTTGGAGCAGGTTGCTTTGATACAAGACCTTCAAGCGCTTCAACAGCCTGGCGTACAGTTTTTATGTTGCGAGCGACTTCATCAGGAATAGAGATGTTGAACGTTTCCTCTAGGGCGAACAAGATACTGTAACTATCTAAAGAATCGATGCCTAATTGCTCAAATGAGCTATCGAGAGAGACCTCGCTGGCAGGGAGTTTTTTGGTTTCCGCGATTACAGAGATTACTTGTTCTGCTAACAATTTAATTTCTCCTGGGAGTATATATAAGGAACGCGCATTTAAGCTAATCGTCCGTTGAATTTCTATATCACAACGTGACTTATGCTGCAACTCTACAAACCTAACAGCGCTATTTCGATCAATATTTTGTCTAATAGAATAGCAGATTGAAGAGGTTGGTATAATGAACTAATATAAATCAAAAATAGATCAAAAACAGACTAGATCTTTACCAGGGAGGAACAGTGTGAACAAAGAGGATATATTCAAGATTATTGTCGGTCATATCTGTGATGTGATACCAGAATTGCAAAGTCACAAATTTGATTATAGCGATAAGTTATCAGAATTAGGGGCAAACTCAGTAGATCGTGCTGAGATTATTACCCTCACGATAGAATCTATATCTTTACACACCTCTCTAGTAGATATGGCAGGAGCAAAGAATCTAGGAGAATTAGTCAATATTTTCTATGAGAAACTCTGCCTAACAAAGTATTAAACCCATATTCAGGCTACCTTTTACTCAATCTAGTTGGCAATCAAGCCAATGATAGCACCTACTATGAGAAGCCATATTGAATTGATACGAAATTTTATTAACATTACTGCGCTAATTATTGCAAGACCAACTGTAATAAAATCGATAATAGCAGCACGGCTTAATTGCCAAGTTACTACAGACATAAGCGCTAGAGACGCAATATTTACTCCATCAAGAAATGCTCCACTAGCAGGAGATCTACGCAAGCGCGGTACTAGCGGTCCGCTGATAGCGACAAAAACAAAAGCAGGTAAGAATATACCTAAAGTCGCAATTAATGCGCCGGAAGGTCCAGCCAGTATATATCCAATAAATGTGGCTGTTGTAAATACTGGCCCTGGAGTAATCTGACCAACAGCAATAGCGTCTAAAAGCTGTGCCTCTGTTAACCATCCTAATCGCTCAACTAAATCAGCGCGTAGGAATGCTAATAATACATAACCACTGCCAAATAGTACTGAACCAACTTTAAGAAAAAAGAGAAACAATGGTAACAAACCAAAAGCAGTAACAGATGTTGTTGTAAATGCTGATGCTTGTGTGAGAATAGATATAGGAGTAGTGATAAATAGAATAGCTTTAGCATTAGCTCTAGTTTGCCAGAAGTTTGTTAGCCATCTGCTAACAGGCTGGAAAAAACCGGCACCAAACAGAACGATCAACTCATTAATACCCAACAAATTTAATATTGCTGCAAGCAAACCAGTAAAAGCTAGTAAGCGGTCTTTTACTGCAGTACGAGCAAGTCCCCCAAGAGCCTGTAGAACTATGGCAATTATTACCGGTTTTACTCCATATAGCAGACCAGAAGTTTGTAGCAGTA
>JBFLVQ010000448.1:0-8037 GCA_040758525.1 Acidobacteriota bacterium | reverse complement strand
TAAAGAGCAGCAGCATAATTACACTGTACAAATTCAGAATTGGGATCTACAGCAATGGCACGCTGAAAAAGGGTAAGATCATTCTTCCAAAAGCTATTATGCCAAATAGTCAATCCTGATAAACAGCCTGCTAACACAATCAAGAAAATAACTATCAGTTTGTGTGCACGTATTAAAATCCCATTTTCTGACAATGCTATTAGCGCCATAGCAACTAGCGCAGAAAAACCTAGCGAAGGTAGAAAAGTGTAACGATCTTGCACCTTCAGTTCCGGAATAAAGGCGCTGATATTTAGTATAGGCAGCATTGTTATCAGCATCCAGGCGCAAGCAAATTGTATACGACTGGGACCATACCGATAGATAAAAAATGTTGCTGCTAATAACAATAATAGTAGCAACCAGAATTGTATATTGGTTGGGCTACTGACAATGGCGAGATTGTGCACTATGCTGCTACCGATTGGTAATACTAGCATACGCAGATACTCTACAATTACACGTGGCATACTCAGTATCACGTATTGAGGTACTCCGCCACCCATTCTCAATGCGCCATTATAGATGCAGTATCGCAACATTAAATAGCTGGCAACAACGAATAGGAAAGGGAGGCTAGCACGCACAGCAGCGCTCAAACGCTGGAAAAATCCTGCTTTTGTCTCAATGAATTTGTGACTGGCAATTAGTATAGGAAAACAGAGTGCAGCCTCTTTGGTTAATAAAGCAGCAGCCAATAATGTAAGAGCACCTAGATAGAATATCCCACCACGGCGTGTCTTGCCTTCGGCCTGAGCATGTAGATAGAGTAAAAATGCACTTAAGAAGAAGAGCGCATGCAATGGTTCAAACAGGCAATTGAACCAAGCTACTGCTTCTGAATGCAATGGATGAATGGCAAAGAGCAATGCGCCAACTGCCGCTACTACGCGTCGCCCACTCAATTGTTTGATAATACCGTAAGCAAGCGCTACAACACCGAAATAGACAATTAAGCAGAGTAGATGATAATAGTATGTTTGTAGACCAAATGCTTGAAATGCCAATGCGCCCAACAGGCGTGGGAAAGGTCTATAATAACTGATCGACCAGGACTGCATATCCAGCCAGGAGGCATCATAATTATATGGATTGGCAAATACGGTTGTGTAATAGTCCTTCTCGCGTATTGCACGATTGCGTTCGATCAAAAGATGATCATCAAGGACAAAACCATTGCCAAGTGTATTGGCAAAGATCGCGAATGATACTAATACGAGGACAAGCAGGATTTGAGTATCAGCGCGGCATTCAAGCCACTGCCATACACCCGATGCCGGTTCTTGCTGTGTTGTTAAACCAGTCTCTGCCGGCATTATCTATACTCCTCCAATAACTGTGGCTAGTATAAACCACTAGCAAAATTAAGCAACTTTAACGATCAACTATGATCAACCCTGATCGTCTAGGGGTTAACAGCCAACCGTTGCCGACCTTCTTTGGCTTTGCGGTGACCTGGATCTATGTTTAATGCCTCTGCATACTCGGCACGGGCACGTTCAGATTGATTTGCACGCTCATAGGCAAGACCTAGAAGAAAATGATTCTCGGCATTTCCTCTCTCTAATACCAAAGCCTGCTCGAATCGCTCAATCGCCTGTTGAGTATCACCCTTGAGCAGATATGCCTGTGCCAGATTTATCTGCGCTTGCGATGATGTTGGCTCAAGTGCTACAACCTGTTGGAAAGCCTCTATGCCTTGTGCGATTTCGCCTATCTGTAACAAGCCAACCGCTAGGCTATGCCAGATGATTGTATCTCGATAACCAGAACGTATTGCCTCGCGATAAAATGCTACTCCTTGATGATAGTCGCCCTGTGTGTAATTGATATCGGCAATATTTGCATAACAGATCGCGCATTCTGGGTTATAACGTAGTGCCTCTGTATACTCACGCGCTGCTTTGGTTAAATCACCTGCTGTGAGGTAGGCAGCAGCAAGATTGATATGTGCAAAAGATGATTTTGGATCTATCTTTAGAGCATATGTAAAGAGTTCTTGATCGTCACGCCAATAACTATTCTGTCGTATCGCCAGCACACCATAGCAAGTTAAGATAAGCAGCAGTAATGCCCGGCGCGGCACTCGCCCTGCTTCTGGTAGTCGTGTATAAAGCAGACCACCAATTAGGCAAAAGCCCAATGCTGGAAGGAAGAGATATCGATCCTGCACAAGCATCTCTGGTAGTAGCATACCAACATTAAGCACCGGCAAGAGTGGGACAAGTAGCAGTAACCAACCCATACGCCAGGCAGGCTCATGGCAGAGATATTTCACAATCAAGGCCGCTAAGACAAGCAACAGTAATAGCGGCAAGAGGAACTGCATATTAGTAAAAGAAGCGACTGGCCGTATTGGATAAGCAGGACTCAAATCGATCGGTAGTATTAGTAGACGTAAATATTTCACTAAGACAGCCGGCAGTGTATGCAAAGTTACATCTAAGCGATTGGCTGCCCCTATCTCTAATGAGCCTCCCGCCGCACGATAACGTAATAGCAGATAGAAGAGAATTACACTTAGGTAAGGCAGCATGGCAATGGCGCTACTACGCAATCTTGTCCACCAACTCTGCTTTTGTGTCTCAATAAAGAACAAATATCCTGCTACCAATAGTGACAAACTTACCGCTGTCTCTTTGCAGAAGATCGCCGCAGTGGCAGCCAACAATGAGCCAGTTTGCCAGCCAATACGTGTCCAACCGGCTGCTTTGCGTGCTCGTACAAAGAGTAGCAAAGCAGTAAGAAAAAAGAGTCCATGTAGAGTCTCGACCAGACAGTTGGCCCAACTCACTGCCTCACTATGAATGGGATGTAGCGCGAAGAGTAGCGTAGCTGGACCATAGACCTCTACGCTTGGCACAAGCTGGCTAAGCAAAAGAAAGCTAAGCGTGATCACAATAAGATAAAGGCCTAGATTGATGGCATGCCAGCCAAGTGAATCTAGCCCAAAGACCTGATAGTTGATAGCAAACAACGCACGTGTAAAAGGTCTATAGTAAGCAACAAAACTCGCCTTCATATTGCCGCCCTCTCGTACCGGGCTGTCTTGCTGAGCAGGAGTAAAGACCCGACTTAAATAACTACGGTCAGCGAGTGAGGGGTTGTTTTCAATAAGAAAGTGATCGTCAAAAACGAAACCATTGGCAAGTGTGTTACTAAAAGCGAACAGCGCACAGAGAAGCGCAGCCAAAAGCCAGCCTAGGTGTAGAGGCGCACATGCTACATCTTTACTAGTCGCGTCCACACCATCAAGGCGTCTCGCCACTAATGGCATACAAAATTCCCCCTAGCTGCACGCAGCTTACTTGGCACTAGTTTCTGCCTGTGTACTGACCGTCTCCTCGACAACTTCGCGTACAAAGAAGTCTTCTAAGGAGGTACGTAATGGATTGACGGAAACCAGTTGTCCTCCCATTTGTCGAATGATTATCAGGATCTCATCAACATAACTCTGGTCGGCAATCTGAATATGTACACCGCTGGCAGTCTCTTTTACCTCCAAGGCTTTCTCGCGCAATCGCTCAAAGCCTTTGCTATTTATCCCGTGAGCGATTACCTCCATAGTGCGATTGCGCTGCTGCTGTAACTCTGACAATCTCCCATAACCGGCTAACTTGCCCTGACGTAAGATCGCGACACGATCACATAACACCTCAACATCAGAAAGGATATGTGTGGAGAAGAAGACGGTTTTACCTTGTTCACGTAACGAAGCAATAATGTCACGTACTTCGCGCCGACCGATTGGATCAAGTCCAGACATAGGCTCATCCATAAAGACCACTTTGGGATCATTGATGAGTGCCTGTGCAATACCTATACGCTGCAGCATACCTTTAGAAAATTTGCGTAACTGTGTGTCAATAGCACGCTCTAGATCAACTAGCTTAAGTAACTCTTTAATACGTTGTGCCCGCACATCTTTAGCTAGACCAAAGAGTTTGCCGCAATAGTCTAGAAATTCACCGGCTGTTAAATAATCGTAGAAGTAGGGCGCCTCTGGTAAGTAGCCTATATGAGCATGCATTTCAACATCAAAGATCGAATGGCCTAAGATACGCGCTGTGCCTGCAGTTGGATAGATAAGCCCCATAAGAAGCTTAAGGGTGGTGGTTTTACCTGCTCCATTGGCGCCTAGAAAGCCGAATACTTCACCTTCGTGTACTTCCAAACTCAAATTATCAAGCGCGCGCTGCGGCTTTGGTCGCCAAAACCCGACCATATAATCTTTGGTAAGCCTCTCTATCTCAATAATGTTTTTCATAATTTCTCTTCCCAGGCCACAATAGTAAGCAGAGCAGTTACTGGGGTTCGTAAAGTTCAAAGGGCATCTTCGCCCTGCATTCATTAGTATCAAATTTGTATGGCATACCAAGCGGACTGACTGCTGCCCCCTGGTTGTTAAACTGTATCCGTACAGGCTGGCCACAAGCACCCTTGATATCCCCATCCCTACGCATTAAAGGTATAAGCGCAGCCAGCGAAGCAGGACATTGACCAGTCAATTGGCGATATTGATCGATCTTTCTATTAAGATAATCGACCTCATCAAGCGCATAGACACGTTGTAGTTGCATCTCCATCTGCATTTTGATCATAGTATCTTGAGCAGCTTCTGTCTCAGCCAGAAATGAAGTATATAGCTGACAGGCAGTCGAACGATCACCCCCTTGCGAGAGCAATACCCCTCCGATAATCTTCATCCAGATCGGTGCGCCAACTTGCTCACTACCCTTGATAAAAGCATTACTGGCAGATGGGTAATCTTTCATCTGCCAATAGAGCATTCCCAGATTCTGGTAGAGTCGCCAGTTCTGAGGATTATTTTCAATTCCTTTGTAGATCAGCTTTAATGCTAGTTGATTATCATAATCAGGGAGAAAAATAGCGCCAAAGCGATAGGCAGCAATATATTGTGGATCAAGCGTAGTAGTGATATCGAGCAATGGATAGAGCAGATCATAACGTATTTTCGACGTACGTACCCAATCTAGTTCTTGTCGCTCATTAAGTAGTTGCCGACCGAAATACTGTACACTGCGCATCCAGTAGATATCAGCGAGAAAACCATCAAAGCCAAATGAGAGTCGCTTTACCGCATTTCCTGAAGGTAAATAGAGAACATCCTCAATATTCTGTGTGAGTGGTGGATTGCGCGCATCAATCTGCTGCTGTAAAAAGAAGAGGCCGGTCAAGCAAATGACCATGACAATCAAACCTAACTTGATATTCATTTTGCCGCTCCTTGAGCAATCTTTGCCATCAACTCGTCTATTGCCTGACGCACCTGCGCCGTATTTTTGCTATTTGGATTGAGCCTAATCCCTTCCTGATAATGTTTGACAGCCTGCTCCCAATGGCCTTGTCGCTCATAGACAACTCCCAAGTTGAAATGAGCAGTCGCACGTATTATACGGTTTAAGGAAAGTTCCGACATATGCTGGAAAGCCTCTTGTGCACGGCTAAGTTCGCCATGTCGCCCCCAAAGCAATCCTAGCTTATATTGAAGCATAACAGAGTCTGGGCAAATACGCAGTGCTCGCTGGTAATGTTCTAAGGCTACCAAGTCATTTTCAGCCTCTTCATTAAGACGGCCCAGTTCTAGATTTACAGTACAGGAATCGGGAACACTCTCTTGGGCAGCACTCCATAACTGCCATTCATCAGCCCATACACTATTCTGCTTTACTGTTGTTGCTAACATCAACAAGAGCAATGCTGTTGTCAATAGCGCAATAGAAGGCCGTAGTCTTGTTACTCCATTCGAGAGACGTTGGCTAACCCAACCACCAATACTAACCAATAATATTCCTGCGCCAATTAATGAAAGATATAGGTAGCGATCATGGACAAGATCTTCAACTCTAAAGGAACGTATATCAAGCACCGGCAACAAAGGCACAATCAGCCAGATCAGTCCTAAACGTACCAACACACTCTTGCGAGCAAAGATCAATGCTAAGACAGACAATATTATTAGCAAGACCAGAGGAAGATAGAAATTTCCTAGTCCTGCTGCCAACACATAGCGCACACCATACATAGGTCTTAGCGCAAATGGCCAACAGATAATCTCTAAATACTTGAGCACAACGCTCGGTAGTGTATAAAGATTAACCATTATGCCCATTCCTGTTAAGGTAGGAAAATCGAGGCTTGCCGTTGCTAACTTTACCTGTCCAAAGATAGCGATACGCAGAGCTAGATAGCCTGCTGTAACAACCAAGAAAGGCCCACACATCAGTAGTAGCGTACGTCCACGTGCACGCCAATTCCCTGGATTAGCCAAGATAAACAGCTCATAAGCAGCAATAATAACCGGCACAATTATCGCCATCTCCTTAGTCAGTAGGGCAAGTGCGTAGAGAGTTGCGCCCAGTCCTAGCCAGCGCCATTGTGCGTTTATACGTGCATGTAGATAGGCCAATAATGCGCCTAGAATAAAGATTGCGCTAAGTGCATTCACATAGGCAGAGACCCAAGCAACCGATTCACTCTGGGCAGGATGTATTGCGAAATAGAGAGTTGCTACTACTGTGAGCAAACGTATTTCGCGTATTTCTATTACACTGCCAACTGTGCTTGAAAGACTTACCAATAGCAATTGATAGACAAGTAATGTGGCCAGACAATGTAGTAAAACTGCGGTAAGATGCCATCCCCAAGCAGATAAGCCGGCATATAAGTAGTTGATCATTACAAAGAGGGCAAAGAGTGGTCGGTAGTATTGTGAGCGGATCTTTCCTTCCCAACTGAGATCTTGTGAAAAGAAGGCCCATACATCGCGATCAAAAAGATGTACCAGATTCTCACTACGCCAATCTCGTATTGGTGCGGCTTCAACAATCTGAAAGCGATCATCATAAACGAAATCATGTCCCAGCGTATTAGCAAAACAACTTAAGGTTAATAATAATGGTAAGAGAAAGAGTCGCGCATCTAGATTCCCGATTCTCTTAATAAACTGCATAGGATAAGTCCGCCATATGTCACACTATTTGAAGTTGCGCTTCTGAAATATCATCATCGTCGCGACCAGCAATAAAGTAATATAGAGAGCCGCATAAGCGGTCGCAGCCAATATATTCATAGCTGGCACCGTCTCCCCATGTGAGACTTTGGTAATGTAATTAAAATTCGAGAGATTTGGCAAAATATAGTAGAGCGCCAACGCGATATATTTCAGTATTGCGGAGGGTACTGTATTGGCGAACAACAGTAGGTCTTGGCTTAGAGAACCGATCAGATAGAGGATGACAGAAAACATCACCGAAAGCGCGGGTGTCGTGAAGGATGAGAAAGAGAGTGCGAAAGCAACAATGACAAGCAGTTCCAAGAAGATCATATAACCAGCCGATAATACCACCCAAGGGATCATTGCCAGCCCATACCGCGTATAGTTTAGGTAAGCGAGCGCAGACAGTATCGCAACCATCATTACCGAACAATTGACTAATAGTGTTGTAGTGAGACCAAAAAACTTGCCTAGAATAAACTCTGAGCGTCGTACCGGTTTGGCCAACATTGCATAAATTGTGCGCTTATCGATCTCCTTGTAGACTAGCCCAGTGCCAATGAAGATCGCAATTAACACGCCAAAAAAGAGCATCACAGTTAAACCCATACGGGCAATAATTAATTGCTCTTGATTAAGCGAAAGCTCAGCAATAAGTAGCGAAGCAGCGATTAAGAGGAATACAAAAACAAGTAGGTTGTATAAGACTTTGTCGCGAACTGTCTCCCGAAACGTGTTTTGGGCAATTATAACAATACGGTGCATTGGCGCAACATCGGGAAATAGCCGTCAAGCGGCAGAAAAGACTTGAGCGCCAAACAGCGCTCAAGCCTTAAAGAAAAATTAGAAATCGTCAACAATTAGTTGTTGAGTGGGGTAGAACTGACATTAGGTGTATCTGCAGCAGTAGTAGAAGCACGAATCACACCCGTCTCATCAACATAGAAGTTACGATCACCTGTTCTTGCCACACCCACTGA
>JBFLVQ010000447.1:0-8043 GCA_040758525.1 Acidobacteriota bacterium | reverse complement strand
TACATCCATTATTACTTTCTGCAGATCTAGCTAAAATAAATACTGATAGCCTTAAGCTATTACTGATGAAATTTAATAATGATGAAATAGTATCAAAGAGAGAAATAGAAGATCTATTTCAGAAGTTGGGGGTCAAAATAAATCTTTGCAAGTTAGAGAACCAAAGCATAAAGGTATTAATAAAGAAGATTCAAGAAGAAGAGAGTGGCATACTTATTCTACCAAAACAGAATAAGTTTTTTGAAACCATATCTCTGCAGATCTTATTAAGAGAGATCGATTGCCCTATAATGCTTGTTTGATAGCCTATTCTCCAAAACTTAACTCCAGATAATCTGCTCGAATGAAGACATTTTTAATATTACGGTTGAGTTTTGATAAGAGTACCATCAGCTAGCTGGTTAGTAGGATGCAGAATAACTTTTTCGTTTTCTTCAATACCATTTAATACTTCGGCCTCGTATGCATTACGCTCACCGATAGCAATTTGGCGACGGCAAGCCTTGCCACTTTAGCTATAAAGACACACCAGTCTCCACCTTCACGAAAGAGTGCGCTAATGGGAAACTTGAGAATATCTTTCTTCTCCAATAAAATAATACTCGCCTCAATTCTATAACCATTACCTAAATATCTAGTAGATTCATTAAAATCTGCAATGATACTTACACATTGTTCTTCAACACCTAACGCTGATATCTTGGTAAAAGCTGATGGCGATACCGTATGGACTTTTGCTGGCAACGTCTGGTTACCTCCCCAACTCTGTATTACTACATCGGCACCAACAAGGATTTTTACAGCTTCAGACGAGAGCACATCAACTACTATTTCGAGCTTTGAACAATCACCTAGTTCCAATAGTGGCGTACCAGCAATGACAACACGATCACTCTGCTCAAATAGACGCAACACACTTCCCTGTATTGGTGAATAGAGCTGAACCGCCTTAACCGCCTGACTCTCTATCGGCTCAAAAGCCAATAGACCAGCTTTTGCCATCTCTACCTCATAAGCCGCTGCCTCTGCTTGATATTTTGTCGTTACTAATTTCTGCTCCAGAGACTGTTCATTCTCTTCTGTTCGCTCTAACTGTTGGCGTGGAATGAGACCAGCAGCATAAAGTTGTGTCTATCGTTGACGATCTCGCCGTGCCTGTTCAAGCACAATATTGACTTGTTCAAAGCATGAACCTCTATATCACCCATTTTGTAAACCTTCGACACTGACTGCATATTGAAAACTACTTCATGGGCAATTGCCGGTTGGGAACTCATTATTATTTATCCTTCTGCTTGCCTTACCTGCCAAATAGCTGTTCTTGTTATCTATACATCTCAAATGTGTATGCTTCAAAATAGATTCAACAAATTTTCTTTTACAAATGGTGTGCCTTGCCGCTTTTACTTGTATTAGTAGATTAATACCTTAAAGAAGTTGGTAAGTGAATGTTTGAGAGTTTATATTGGGTAATTTACCCAACTGAGTGAGGATTATTTCTTACTTTCCAATGTTTCTTGAATTAAGATCTGCTGCTCATAACTATTTGCTGTTGTTATCAGAATAATGATCTTTCTCACTGTGAAATCGAGCACTATCCTTTTAATAGAAAAATCTGCTCCGACAGCACTCATCACATTTATTGTTGATAGGAATAGCTCTTGATTATTAAAGCTAGTAATTGCATTAAAAAGCGTCTTTGCCAACTCATTTGCTTCTATATCAACAACCTCCGTTAAATTCCTTGATATTCCCAAGAGTAGACCATTCTTGAAGTAAACCATGCCTATGAATAAAGAATAGTTCTGAAAGTAAATATTCCATATGCGATCATTAATCTCTACGATATCGTACTGCTCTTCTAATTGCTGCTGGACCAAACCCTTGGGCATGTCAAGCCACAATGGTATGTTGCCTAACATTAGATTTTGTTCATTGCGTATATGTTCAGTTAGATAAACTTTATCTAGGAACACCTGAGGCAGTATTTTTCCTGTAAGAAACCCTATGCTGATACCATTGTGTCCAGTATCGAAATCGATTCTATGAATTGTTAGCTCTGCCGTGCTTTTATTAATCATTGACTGGGTTTTAACAATAAAAGTTTGCCCATTATTCTTAGTAAAGATCTGGAAGAGTATGTTAGCGATATGGTTTGCGTCATTACCGAAGAAAACATTTAAATATTTGTTGAGTTTGATAATCTTGCCATTTTCAAAAATCAATGCAGCATAAATATTGAAAGGTGGTCCTTCCTTAGATACTATTTCCCAATAATTTTTTCTTGATTCAACTAGCTCAAACTTGTCGCCAATACGATTGGTCACTTCTGTAAATGTCATGTCCAACCAGAGTTTTATACCTTCAACTTCTATGATCTGTCGTTGCTGTTTAATGATATTGCTATGGCTTTTATGGCTGCTAGTGACATCTTCTGCTAGTAGATAGAAATCATTGTTTCTTACCATTGAGGATTGCCAAGTATTGGCAAAGCTGGTTATCGAAAAGATCGCCATTAGAAATAGAATGATAAGCGGCTTCATAACAGCCTCCTTATTTTATCACTGAGACCTTCAATACTTCTCCACACGATAAGATAGTTGCCATAAGCCTCAAACCAATGAAGAACAGGCCGCTGTTGCTTCGCTAGCAGTACTTAACAAATTATTGATTTCTCTATGATCGAGGGTTTCTTTGGCAATCAACTCCCGAGCAATCCGCTCTAGTTCATTACGTCGTTTGTTAAGGATCTCCTTTACCCGGTTGTAAGTATCATCCATAATATGGCGAACCTCTCGGTCAATTCTTTCTGCGGTATGCTCGCTGTAGTTACGCTCTTCCATAGCAAATGGGGATGATAAGAAGCGCGCCGCCAGTGGTTTTCCATAGGTAACTTGGCCAAGTTCATCACTCATACCAAACCTTGTAATCATCTGACGTATAAGCTCCGAGGCTCGCTCAAGATCGTCGGTTGCACCTGTCGAAATAATTCCACCATAAACAATATCTTCGGCTGCCCGTCCACCCAACATCACCGCGATCTTGTCCTCAATCTCCGGTTTTGTCATCAGGTATTTCTCCTGGGTAGGCAACTGTAATGTATATCCGAGTGATCCGATCGATCTGGGGATAATTGAAACTCTATGTACACCATTAGCATGTTTCAGAGAGAGTGCGACTAATGCATGACCGGTTTCATGATAGGCAACACGCCTCTTCTCTTCTGTACTCATGACACGACCTTTTTTTTCTAATCCCAACAGCACACGGTCAATCGCCTCTTCTAGATCTTTCATTTCAACTGTCTCTGCACCACGACGTGCGGCTAACAATGCGGCTTCATTTATAACGTTTGCCAAATCTGCTCCTACCATCCCAGGTGTACGTGCAGCAATGGTCTTTAGCTCTACGGCAATATCGAGTTTGACATTACGCGCATGGACATGCAGTATGGCTTCGCGGCCTTGTAGATCAGGGCGATCGATTATTACTTGACGATCAAAGCGGCCAGCTCTCAGCAATGCTGGATCAAGGACTTCGGGAGTGTTGGTAGCGGCCATGATAATAACACCCTTAGAAGGATCAAAGCCGTCCATCTCAGCAAGCAATTGATTAAGCGTCTGTTCACGCTCATCATGACTCATAATCATAGCGCGGCCAGCCGAACGTGATTTACCTATTGCATCCAATTCGTCAATGAAGATTATACAGGGCGCTTTCTGCTTGGCCTGTTCAAAGAGATCCCGCACACGAGCAGCGCCAACGCCGACAAACATCTCGATAAACTCCGAGCCAGATATCGAGAAGAATGGAACTCCGGCTTCTCCACTGACAGCTTTGGCTAGCAGTGTTTTACCTGTACCAGGAGGACCCATTAGCAACACACCCTTGGGAATGCGACCGCCTAAACGCTGATACTTTTGGGGATTCTTAAGAAAGTCTACAACCTCAATAAGCTCAGTCTTGGCCTCATCTACCCCAGCAACATCATTGAAGGTAACGTTTATCTTGCTAGATTGATCATAGATCTTGGCCCGATTCTTACCGAAATCGAGCGCGCCAACTTGTCCTATTCGTCTTAAAGCAAAAATATAGATCAAGAAGATCACAAGAAATGGTAATAGCCAGGAAAGAAATAGGCCTGTCCACCAAGAATTCGACTCTACATGGCCAGAAAATTTCACTTGATGTGTTTCCAACTCTTTTAGTAAGGCTGTCTCTTCAATATTAGGTAAACGCTCTGTCACAATTGCACGCTCACCGCCCTTGGTCTTGGCTGCCTCTTCGTTGAGTATTCCTGTTAGCTCTCGCTCAGCTATGGTCACTTCTTTGATATGACCAGCCCGCAATTCACTAATGAAATCACTGTAAGCGATTCGCTGCGCATGTGGTGACCAACCATTTTGAATTAACCATAACAGACCTAATGACAATACCAAGTAGAAGAATAAGTTTTGCCAATTATATTTTCTCTCTCTTTCGCTCATTATTCCTCACATAACAGATCGAAAATTGTTATGAATGGAAAGTGCAATCTTTATGCCATACAAATCAACATTTACTCAATCGGTAACTACACAATAAATGAATCTATCTGCGCCTATACCATTACTAACAAAGCAAAAATAGAGAAGAGGTGGGGATTTTTCAAATAACTTGAGGTATTTCCCACAAAAATATCATTAGATAAGCCGTTATTGAATAGGTATAAGGGTTGCATGAATGAAAGCGCCCATTGGAGGAGTTTCGCTATGCATAACGATAATAATTTCAATGGCAAGAGATCTCTTAAGCAAAATCTATCGAAAAGTATCACCAGTGCTATACACACAATAAGTACTTACCCTACAAATCAAAATGATATTGGGAGGTAAACATGCGAAGTAACAAACGATATACCAACGCCACATTCACCAAACGAGTTGATCATGAAACTGGCCAGCAACCTACATCAGGTGCACCGACTGAGCCAAGGGTATGTAAAGTATGTGGAGCGCTCTATGTTGATCGGCGATGGACAATTACTGATGCTAGACCGGAAAATACTAAACATCAGCGGTTCCGTACACCACAACTTGTCATCTGTCCAGCCTGTGAACAACAACGTAAGGATGTTCCTGGTGGTTATCTACATATTGAAGGAGCTTTCTTTGCTACACATCGTGATGAGATAGAGCGGCTTTTAAGCAATGAGGCTGAACGAGCAGCTCAAGATAATCCACTCGCCCGAATTATGAAATGGGAAAGAAGCAATGAGAAGAAACTAACTCTCACAACCACCACAGAACATCTTGCTCAGAGACTCGGCCATGCTCTTGAGAAAGCATATTGTGGTAAGGTGCGTTACGACTTCTCGCATGAGAATAAGCTTGCGCATGTTTGGTGGCACAGAGACTGACCAAGGGTTTGGTAGTTGTAGGCGAGTTAAAGTTTTTTACCACGCAAGTGAATTTGTGCTCCTTACTTATACAATAGATCAACTCGCCTACGGTCTGTTAAACAGTTAACCAAGCGAGTTGGTAGAAAGGAACTAATCCAATTTCAGATAAAGGAGAAGGGTTATGTCAGAAGATAAAATAGCCGGTTTCTTAGCTAATTATAGAGCGCAGCAAGGTGACTTGAACCAAAAGTACTCTCATTACCTTAGTAATCTGCAAAAAAGTAACAACCCAAAATGGAAAACCATTGCCAGGACTATCGAGCTACTTGAGAAATCTTCTGATCCCGTTGCTAATCAGGTTGCCAAACGTATCAAGGAGAATCGCTTTGTTGTTGTTATGGATGAACTGGGCAGTAATAGGGGCTGTCTGCGTGAACCGGGAGTCTTTGACAAGACGGATGAATTAACTGATGGGGTAATAGTTCTGGATTCAAGATATGTTGATAATGTGATCGGCGCAGCCGGAGTACTTGCACATGAGATCCGTCATGTTCTAGATCTAGAAGAGACTAAAGCTGGTCGGCTAAACATAGGCATACGTATTGGTGATCCCAGCAGCCTGAATGCTTCTGAGCCTCAAAACCGAGCAGATACCTATGCTGGACATGTTTTGTCTGTACTAGGCTACAGAAAAGCAATTAAGTACGGCCTATCGCAAGAGGGAAAAGCAGAGAAGAAGAAGATCTGGGGAGCACGTTGGATGCTCGATTCTGAGGAATTGATCGATCCAAAAATGTCAAGATTGCAAGAGTTTGGTGCTAGAAAAGAGAAGAAGGCAGTATTTTGTCATCGCCGGTGTAAGAGTAAACCTGGAGAGTGTGCAAGAAAAGTTTATTTTCCTCCTTGTTGGGATCATTAAACCTCATCTTGCTAAAACCGTTTTGTAGTTTAATGGGTTTTAGATGGAGGTAGATATGAAATTAAGACTATTATTAGTCACACTTATCTTTGTTGCCATGCTGACATTTTCATTGTCCATGTCAGCGTGTATAACGAGAAGAGCCGCAGTGTCTCTTGATCGAGTAATGGACAATCAAGCGGAGACCTCCTTTGATCTCTTTTATCGTTCACTCTCTCCTCATGGTCATTGGGTTACCATTGGCAGTTATGGTCCTTGCTGGCGTCCAGCAGGTTTGCGAGCAGACTGGCGACCCTACTTTACTAATGGTTATTGGACTTATACTCAATATGGTTGGACCTGGATCTCTCAACATGCTTGGGGCTCAATTGTCTTCCACTATGGTGGTTGGCATTATGATGCTGTCTATGGATGGGTCTGGGTGCCAGGCTATGTATGGGGACCGGCTTGGGTAACCTGGTACTACACACAAAACTATGTAGGATGGGCACCATTACCACCAAACTACCGATTTCATAGCCGCACAGGATACTTTCGTCAACCAGTAATAGTTAGTTACGACCAGTATATCTTTGTTCCATCTGAAAGTCTAAATGTTACCAACCTCAATACCGTGCAAGTACCGGTAGAACGCCAGGTCGAGATTATACGTCAGGCGCATCCGATTACTACAATTGAAGTGATTAACAATCATATCGTCAATCATGGTCCAGTCCTGACCTCTTTGGAGAACGTCAAGCGTCTACCTGTTCCTATCGAGAAGATTTCCCAAGTTAGTATTACTCCCAGACCTGTGCGACCACCACATGAGCAGGTCGAGATAGAAGTTGCTTCTCCAGAACTGAATAAACAGGAAGTTCAACGGGCTAAAGTCTATTCTACTCACCAGGAGCGTGCTGCTAAGGCTGATCGCAATAAGCAGTTAAACCAGCAACACAAACAGAAAAACGAGCCGCCTGGTATACCATCACTTCCCAGAAAGACAGAGAAAAAGATTGAACGCACACAACCTCCTACACAACTAGAGCCACCGCAACAACCCTCACAACACCGACGCGAGCAAAATAAGGAAGAGTTGCCACGCCAAGATAATAAGTTACGCCGTGGCGAGAAGGAAAAGTCTCGTCGCAATACACCTGATCAGAGGAATAAGCCGTAATAAGAGCGAGGCCAGACAATGGCTGCCAAGGATTACAGTATCAGTGAGGTAAAACTCCACTCCCGCTACAATGGGATCTCCACCTCTTTGTGAGTAACCAGTCTGTCTTACCAAGTAAAAGACTACTGCTTGAGAATAGATATAATATGTTCTATTGAGCTATCCAAAGTAGCAAACTTTGGATAGTCTGTTTCAGGAATCTCGATCTTTAATTCTTTATTAACCAGCCTTGGCAGGATTGTCACTCATACTATTCGTGAGGGAATTGCTGACGAAGAGATAGTTGCGGAAAAAGTTGCTCTTAGGGCGTCTTGTCCAGTAGAGATTGTGCGCAAGAACTCTAGCAGGTTTTGCCCTAAAGCTATCCCTCACGATACAACTAATAAATGAGAACATATTTCCATAGGAGCTTTACCTGATTACTATTGTGAGCATAACCGAGCGTGCACGGCCAGCAGCATCATATCCAATAAATCTAAGTTGATGTGCGCCTATTGGTGCGCCCTTCTTTACAATGAATTCAAAGCTTACACTTACGCCAGTTGATGATTGCTCTATCGGTGATATCTTTAATCCCTTTAGTGG
>JBFLVQ010000446.1:0-8066 GCA_040758525.1 Acidobacteriota bacterium | reverse complement strand
CTTGCCTTAGACAGCCTATCTCCCCTCAATACTACTGTATTTACAGTCTGTTAGATAAGAGAAAACTTTTCTGGGATTATGGCACTAGTTTTGCTCAGATACAGGATGCAATCAGACAATTAGGAGAATATCTATGATGCTGCTAAAGCGAATTCCACTAATACTTCTTTATTGCGCTTTTCTACTAGCTACTAATGGTACTGCGCTAGCTCAAGAAATAAAAGTAGGTGCAGGTGTTGCACCGGTTGAAAATATCTTTAAACCAATAAAGGAGCCTTTCGAAAAAGTTAGCGGGATAAAATTGACCATTATAGATAATGGTCCTGTTAATGCGCTTAAAGATCTTGATAAAGGTGTTATAGATATTGCTAGTGGAGCACTGCCATTCAACGAATGGATGAATATGATGGAGGAGTCTGGTTATAAAATTTCTGATAGAAGTATATACAAATATAGAGTGGTAGGCAGAGACAGTGTTAAAGTAATAATGCATAATCAGAATCGAATATCCAGCCTCTCCAAGGAACAACTGAAAGGGATCTTTACTGGCAAATTCACAAACTGGAAAGAGGTTGGTGGTAAGGACCTGCCTATAGTTGTTATCTTTGGCAAACTGATACCAGGCACTAATAAGGTTTTCCAACTTCAAATAATGGATAATGCGCCATATACGGCTAAGTTTATTGAGGCAACAACCGGTCCTGATATCAGGCAAAAAGTTTCTCAAACTCCTGGAGCAATCGGATTGGGCGCTATGTCGATCGTCAATGACCAGATATTCTCGCCTAAAACTCCAGATGTACGAAGACCAATAGTTGTAATTACAAAAGCGCGTCCCTCAGCTAATGTTGAGAAACTATTGGAATACATCAAGGGAGAAGGACAAAAGTATACTTTTAGATAGTCTTTTGCCCAATAAGCAGATCTATTCCCCTTCTTTAGAAAGCTCTGTGATAATTTTTCAATCTATTTATGAGTCAAGTTAATTAGCGTCACAAGCATCTTTCTCTCAGCAGATGGGCTTAAACAGATAGTAGAAGGTGGTGGCGCATCTTTGTCGAGACCAATTGCACGGCTAATAGAGTCCTTTTCGACACGGCTCTGTAGCTGCCCCTCGGTTTTATCTTTACTCACTTGAGCAATGGTAGTCGCCTCTTTTTTGATTAATGCCCATAGATCTGTGGTTGGTTGCCAAGGACAGTTATCCTTATTTTTCTGGCAGTGCTTGAGCAGATTTTCTCCAATAGGAACCTCTGGCAATGGTTGATGTGAAACTACAATATAGAGTCGTTCGGTAGCAGGGGGACCATCGTAAAAGACAAACCAACGAAGTTTAGGATTGGGATTTAATCCTGAAGGCACTTCATAAGGTACATGCGCACGCACAGCATTATCGCCTTTTTTCAAGCGTACATCAGGAAAGAGCATGCCTGGTTTACCATCATTCTCGGTATGAAAGATATATAGGTAGCCATCTATATTCGGTTCTAGAATAACACGTATTGCCTCACCAGAACGGAACTCGCGGGCTGGATCAACACGTATTGCGCGATCTTCGCGATCACGTAGGTATAGTGTATAACCAAGGCCAATCCTATTGGTGTGACTGGTTGGAACAGAGTGAGTTGCAGGAGTTCTTTTTGTACCATCTTTCCTAGTAGTTTCAGGGGTAGTACCAACTTTACCAGTTCCATTTGTAGAAGTAGTAATCCCTTTGTTGATTTTGGCATTGTTGCCACCAGTGCGGGTCGGTCTGGTACTCAGGAAAAAGCCCCTTGTACCCTCTTCTTGTGACTGTTCCTGTGCTTGTGTAAAGATATTTAGATTTAATAAAAATGTTACTGATAATAGTGTAATTAAGATTTTTATACGCATAAGAATAATCTCTCCTTGCGGTTGCCATCTGCTAATAGTCGATTATCTATTTATGGTCAACGACTACATCAAAAATAATAGGCTTTCCCTCTACCCCCTGTTTAGGAACATTGATAACAACATAAGGCTCTTGCTCAGCCATCAATGTAGTAGTAGCAAGAACGGCCTGAGCACGAAAATCAACCCACTGCTTATGCTCTTCCGGAGTTAATTCATGTCCAGCAGGAGCATTTAAAAACGCCGGTGAGTGGAGCGGGATAGCGGAAAAGATAATTGTACATTTATCAATAGTCGCATTCTTATCCAATGTTAACCAATTCTCTTCACCTTTGGGAAAAGAGAACTCTTCGCCAACTTTAATTGTGTTTGTGTTAAGACCCGACTTGGGGTCGGGTTTGGCTGTTAAAAAAGTGGTTGGTGCATTACCAGCGCCAGCACCAACAATGTATAGGTAACCAAACTCGCGTGTAAGGAAATGTAATTTCAAACTATCATTGGAAGCGAGCATCAATGATCCAGCTTTGCGTATAGAGGGACCGCCTGGTAGTGGTGAAGCGATCTCAATCCAGTATCTCATTGACTCCATCATCTCTACTGCTGGCGGATTGACAGCAGTAACACCAACATCCGATATTGGTTTGATATTATTTCCGGTCATTTGTAGCGATCTCTGTTGCCAGACCAACCAACCACCTATAGCAAGTAAAAGCACTATAACGCTGGCTGCCATCGGCCAGATCAGCCGGCGTGATAATGGCAACTGTGACTCTAATGAGATATCCACTTTGGTAGCGCGTGCTGACGCGTCCTCAGTAATACGCTGTGGAATTGCATCTGTAGGTGCGGTAACAGGAGTCACACTTATTGTGCTCGCATTTGCGGTAATCGTAGGCACCTGCGAATCATGTGGAACAATTAATGTAGCGTCCTCAAATCCCGTACTATCGCCCGCTTTGGCAGGCAGAGTAGCTTGCAGTTCATTGATAAACTTCTCCATAGTGGCTTGACGCTGATGTGGGCTCTTGGCAATCGCCCGCATAATCACACGACTAAAGGCCTCTGGTACACTCTTAACGATCTCGTGTAGGGCAGGCGGTTTAATCATGGCATGTTGACGTGCCAGATCCTGTAATGTCTTCCCCTCAAAAGGTCGGTAACCAGCAATCAATTCATAAAAGACTAGACCCAGACTATAGATATCGGTACGTCCATCTATCTCTTCTGTGCCTTCCCATTGTTCTGGTGACATGTAATGGGGAGTACCTATGATTTGACCTGTAACTGTCAGGGCAGTCGCTTCGGTATTGATCGTGACATCAGGGAGTTTGCTCACTTTGGCAATACCTAGATCGAGCAGTTTGACCAGTGACTTGTTATTTACATATGCACTGATCATTATATTGTCTGGTTTTAGATCGCGATGTACTACACCCATGGCATGCGCAGCATGAAGTGCTTCTGCAATTGGCTTGAGTAGCGCAAATGCTTCTGTAGGCGAGAAACGTCCACGTTTCTTCAACTCTTCACCCAGTGTATTTCCTTCAACATATTCCAGCACCATGTATATGGTGCCATCACTGGTTGTACGCAGATCATGCACGGTAACGGCATTGGGATGATGGAAACGTCTGGCGGCCTGGCCTTCACGTAGAAAGCGCCGTTTATAGCCAGGATTATTGCTTAGATGTGGTGAAAGGATCTTGATTGCAACACGATCGTTTAGCAGTGTATGACGAGCGCGATAAACAGCACCCATACCGCCCTGTCCAAGCACGGCTTCAATATGGTATTGCCCATCGAGAATGGTATCGACAAGGGACGTTAGATCCGGTTCCAGAACCTCGCTATCATGCGGGCAAAAATGTATGTTGTCTTCAAACTTCTGCTTACAAGTCGGGCAGATCTTCATAAAAATTCAGCCCATTACTAGTATTATTTCTTACCAGCAAACGTAACTGATGTCAGAAAGAATAAGCGTTTCGGAAGCGATACACAAGCCCTATTCTGTGCTAGTCCAGCAAGCAAGCCTAGCGTTGGCAACGCGGACAGTAGTAACTGCTCCGCGCACCACGTACATCGCGTTTGATTTGATGTCCGCGTGGGCACTGCTCGCGCTGATAAACAACCATAGTGGCTTCTGCGTCTGCCTCGTGAGCAATAACATGGCGGAAAAGATCGCAAGTGATCTGATAGATCTTTTTCAGAGTAGTAAGATGTAAAGCGCAGAAGCCCCGATCCGGATGTACACCGGCGCGATAAAGCACTTCAGCAATTAGATAATTACCTAAACCGGCGCCCACTCCTTGATGACTCTGATCCATTAGCACATCACGTATAGAGCGTTTGGTGGCACGTGTCTTCTGTGCACGTACTAATACTAAGAACTCTTCTTCATTCTGGAGAAATCCTCCTGGCAAGGAATTTTCTGTAGCAATGAAATCGGGCGCCTGGGCAGCCAAAGGTGGTAGTTGTCGCCAATCTGTCTGGGCATAATAAGAGAACTCTCCCAGCCCACGACTGTCATAGTAAATGAGCTGCTCGCGACTGCTATCAGGCCATTGCATATCTAGAAAGAGTTTGGGATGACGATCAAGCGAGTAACCTTGTGCGACTGTCAGTGTCTGGGGAATCTGTTGCCAGGCCCACCAACCAGTCATACGTAGGTGCGCAAGCAGCAGGCCGCGTCCTTCTGCTAATTCGAAGATTAGGTATTTTCCTTTGCGAGAGATCCTTGTTAATTGTGTATTGATAAGCTGGGGTGCGCAAGCAGCCCACATTTCGGTAAAGCGTGGATGTGTGGCTCGACCGCTTATAAAGATAGGTTGTGCAGCCATTACTCGCAAACGAGCGTTAAGCCGTGTGACGAGCAGATCAACCTCACTAAGTTCAGGCACACATTAAACCTTTTTGGCGATGATAAGATGATCTAGCCAAGGGGCATTCTCGATCTCTTTGACTTGTGCCTTAACAAATCCTGTGTTGTAGAGCCAAGTCATAATCTCTGCGGCAGTATAACTAGCACCCAAGGTCATATTGAGACTGAACAGGGCTGGTAGTAATGGCTTGGGCTCATCATCGTCAAGCAGCATCTCCTGAATAAGAATTATTCCTCCTCCTGCCAAAGCATTATAGGCCTTGCGTAGCATCTTCTTACAATTGGCTTCGGTAAGCCCATGTAACACCCCAGAGAGTAACACCACATCATAGCCCTCACCATAGGAGTCATAAAGGATCTGGGCGGGCTTGATGCTTACACGCTCTTGCAGACCAAAGCGTCCAATCAACTCTTCGGTAATTGGCACAACCTCTGGTTCATCAAGGACAGTTGCCTGTAAGCCAGGATTGCTTAAGCAAAGCACGGCAGAGTAGGTGCCTGGCCCTCCACCAATATCACACAGACGCTTACGATCTTTGAGATCAATGGCACGCGCCAATGCTTCTGCCTGACCGCTCATAGCAACATTGTGCGAGCCTAGAATCCAGGCTCGACCGTCTTCACCATTTGCTCCCAAGTCACTCTCATCAGTAGTACGCTGCCCTGTCTTTACCGTATAATCGAGCGTGCCAAAGCGCTGCCAAAGACTACTTAAGTGTAAGAAGAAGGCGCCTTGATAATAAGGTTTGCCCTCAACAAGAAATTGTGATGCCAGCGATGAATTACGGTAATTGGTCTCCCCTTTTTCTAATAATCCCATGGCCGCACAGGCAACCAGCAACTTTTCAACCCAACGCTTATTGGCACCAACACGGCGCGCAATTGCTTCAACCGTAAGCGGACCAGTATCAAGCCTAGTAAATATCCCTAGCTTGACAGCGGCAATAAGCGCGCCAGAGGCCCAAAATGCTGTGCCTAGTTCATAAAGCTTCTTAACATCCTGGAATTTGCGCGCTGCTTTGGTGGCCCGTTTTTTGGTAGCGGCTTTTGTCTTTGTAGACTTTGGTTGCGCTGCATTCATAGCGGTGATTTATCCCCTCTATTTATGTTGTTACTAGAGCTGGCAATTGTACCATTTTTCGCCCTTGAGAGCGCATACTAAATACCCGGCTATCCAGGTCAGAGAGATTTGTCCTGAATCCCTATCCATTGCGAGACAAATTCACTTTATTGTAGGAAGGGAGAATTGATGGTCGTGTTGAGGAATGGTACGTTCCCCTTGAATCTGGCCCTGAGAACCAGTAGTCTGGTTCTGGCGATCCTTGAGCTTCTCCATCTCTGCGCGTTTCTGCTGATTGGGAATATACTCTTTATGAACAAACTGCTTAAAGGCAGCCACCACAGTGGTGTCAAACTTGCTGCCAGTCTGATCGTCAATCAGACGTATAACATCCTCGATCGGCATTGGTTCGCGATAGTGTCGCTTATGGGTAAGGGCATCAAAGAAATCTGCCACAGCAATAATCTTACCGCCTAGTGGAATCTGATCGCCGTTAATACCGAACGGGTAACCACTGCCATCCATATGCTCATGATGGCTTGAAGCGATCATAGGGATATCCTGCATCTCTTTGGTAAAATGGATCTTGGAAAGTATCTTATGGGTGTCATAGGCATGCTCACGCATATGTTCCATCTCTTCTGGAGTGAGCTTGCCAGGTTTACACAAGACTGCCTCACGTGTGCCGATCTTGCCATAATCATGTAATAGACCAGCATAATATATAAGCTTTAACTCTTCTGGGGAAAGGCTCATATATTTCGCGATCGAGCGCGAATATTTAGCAACACGAGCAGAATGGCCAGCGGTAAGATCATCTCTTGCGTCGATCGAAGCCGCCAATGTGCTAATAAAACTCTCCAAGGTAATCTTCTGTTCATCGATTAGGTGTAAGTTCTCCAGTGCTACCCCAGCCTGACGCACCACTGCCATAAGAAACTCTAGTTCCTCTTCCTCAAAGCTCTTTTGTGTATTGAGATTGTCTACATAACAGACTCCCCATACCTGGGAGGCAGAACTGATCGGAGCACACATAACCGAGCGAATCGATTGGAAGATAATGCTCTTTTGCGAAGCGAAACGGCTATCACTATGAGCATCTAGACTGAGTGTCGCGACATTCTCGGAAAAGACTCGATTAACAATGGTCCAGCTAGGCTGTACCGTAGAGGTGTCCATCTGATCTCTATGTTTGGCAGCTTTAATATTGAGTTTCTGATCTGCGCCTTCTGCCAATAAGATAACTCCCCGCTCAGCCGGCAATACTCCAAAAATTAGATCGAGCAACCGGTTCACCAACTCATCTCGACTCTTGATTGAGAGGATAGCGCTTGTGATCTCATAGAGAGCCTTAAGCCGGCTAACCATCACATTGCTTAATTTCTGCTTCTCGATCAATGAGGTATTGAGGTAGCGGGTCTGGCGATGATCAATTACGCTCATTACATGCGGGGCTTCTTCGGCAGGCTGCTTCTGTTCTGCCGCAGGACGCGCCGTAGGGGGCTGGCCTGACCACTCAAAGAAGATCTCTAAGCCATTACGTCGCCCTAAACTTACCTTGTCACCATTGCGGAGAATCTTTTCTGTGACTTTGGTATTGTTGATAAAACTGCCTGAAGTACTCTGCTTGTCCCGGAATATATAGTTTTCCCCATCAAAGCTGATCTCTGCGTGATGGCGCGAGACATAAGGATCGTCAAGCTGCAGATCGTTGTCGCCTAAGCGGCCGATAGTGAAAACAGATTTGTAAAGACTAACACTCTTATTAGCACCACTAGCATCTACAAATCTCAAAGTAGCCCATCTTTTATCTTGCTTATCTGGCTTTTCACTCATAAGCATCACTCATTACGACCTAGGTACGGCAATACCTAACACAACAAAGCTTTATCTAACTTCAACCCGGCGCACTCCGGAGCATAACATAGTTTGCCCTGTAAATCACCTGGAAATCAGGAGGATGGTCAGACCATTCTACAATTTTAGGGTGAGAAACCTATTTGATCATTATCCAACAGCGCACCTAAACAGGGGATTAAACTTGCGAAACGCTACTTGCAGAATCTCTCATAAAGGCATATCTTAAAATCTGCGCTGGTCCCTACGTTTTATCATTAAATTTGTTGACTTGGTAAAAAATTTATGAGCAACAAAGCCCCTCTAATGATAAGAGTGCTTCTTAGCGTGGCATTGCCAATACTACTGTTAAGTGGTTATACGGTAGTTGAAGCACAGAAGAAAACCCTACCACCATCT
>JBFLVQ010000445.1:0-8076 GCA_040758525.1 Acidobacteriota bacterium | reverse complement strand
GTATAGGAGTATTCCTGCCATACCTGTTAATAGCAGCTACCTCTGTCTGATCATCAGCATCAAAGCTATATGCTACTAACCTACCTAACTTAGTACGGCTACTCCTTGTCTTGACAGCTTGATCACCCGCCTGTCGCAACCATCTTGCTACTTCTCTATAAGTAGCAAAATACTTATCTATCAGCTCCTCTGACTCACTTAACGTCCTACCTGTAATACGCCCTAATCCCTTAGCTCCCATTCCATAAACTATCCCGTAGTTGAGTTTCTTAGCAGCCTCTCGATACTCTGTTGTTACGCTTTCCAGTGGTATACCAAACATCTGACTAGCTATCGTTTTATGCAGATCTACTCCGCTCTCAAATGCTGATATTAGAGTTGCATCATTAGCTAGTCCTGCCAATATCCTTAGCTCTATCTGAGAGTAGTCAGCAACAATAAACTTTCGTCCCATAGGTGCAATGAAGCAGCTTCGATAGTTCACCGATCTGGGTACTTGTTGCAAGTTAGGATCATGACAGGCCAGTCTTCCTGATGGAGTGCCTATCTGTAGGAAGTTAGCATGAATACGTCCAGTAACTGGATGGATAAATCTGAACATATTCTCACCATGACTGGTAAGTAGCTTCTGTAGTCCTCGATACTCTAAGAACTTGTCGATCAATGGATACTCATCAGCAAATTGATCCATATGTACGCTACGAGTATTCTTGAGTGGCACACCTATTCGTCTAAATGCCTCCAATACTTGCTGTGGACTATCCAGGTTTAGCTGTACCTCTTGAAATAGATTCAATTGTGAATTGGCTGGCTGTAGTTGTTGTTTTATCTCATCAGCAAGCTCTTTATGTTGCTTTGCTGTAATAGCAATCAATGCTTTCCATCGTTCGGTATCCAGCAGTATTCCTGCTAACTCCATCTCAACTATCGCAGCAACACAATCAAATTCCAGCTTAGCGATCTTAATCAATGCTAGCTCTTGCAACTTCAACCTCTGCTTCTCATAAACCTGTACCAGAGACATTGCCCTACGAGCTGCAGAGGCCATCTGATTCTCACTCTCACTAATACCAAATAGTTCATCAGATCCACTTGCTTCACCAATCGATATACCATACTTACCTAACAATTCACTTAAGCTGAAGATAGCATTCTCACGTCCTCCACCAATCAATTGTGCAGCCAGCATGGTATCAAAGATACCTTTAACCATTATTCCATAATGCTGGTTGAGCATCTTCAATGTGAACTTAGTATTGTGAAAGATCTTGGTGGGCCGATCTGCTATGAATAAGGGCTGGTGTCTGCAATATGCAGCTATTGCTGCTTCACGCACTAAGTACACTTACTTGAGGGATAAGTTCTATCGGCTTAAGGCACGTCGTGACTATCAATGGGTTATTTTAGTTATAGCTCATAAGAGCCTGATATCGACTCATATGCTCTTAACTACAACACTTTACCACAAGCTTGGTGAGATTTATTTCGATAAAATGGATAAAAGTCACGTTGCCTTCAATATTGTACAACGGCCTTAGAGGCTTAGATACGAGATCGATGTCAAACCTAAGGCTGTGTAGCGAGACCGTTCCCCACACGCATCTATTTCATAATAAATTTAGGACTTACTCTAAATTCTTGTACTGTACTCACTATTTTGTACATTTCCGTAAATAATCTAGTCACTTGCTAGGACGACCACTTGGTGAATCAATAGAAATGATAGGCTTACTTGCTTTGAGATCAACTACTACTCCTTTTGCATAAATGCGTTTTGTTCCATCCTCAATAATTACACGCCCATCGGCCTTGAGCCGGAATTTTTTCTCGTTCAAGTCTATTTTGTCAGCATATATCGCCAGTTTATCAAAGCTAACCATAACCCATGTGCCTATCTTACTACTATATTCGACAAAACCTTTGCGTTCTCGGCGTTCTATATATTGAATCAACAGCTCCAATTCCATACCAGAAGTGTGTGAGAGCAAGAAGGACTTATACTTTAATTGTGGATCTTTTAGCGGTTTCTCTGGTGGAGGAAGTACACATTCTGAATCTTCAATAGATGGTACTGGTACAACATTAACCGTTGTTACGGTATCGGCTTGCACTTGAATAGCCGCTCGTCGGAATGGTAACCATCCAGGCATCCTATCAGTATTAATTCGATAAATACCGACTGGTAATTCAATTTCATACTCGCCTGCCTCGTTAGTAATAACTTCTCGTTTAACCGTATCTCCTTCAACTATGATTTTGGCGGACGATATTCCACCTTCAGAGGGATCCATCGCCCGCCCTTTAAGTATTCCTGTTTTGGTATTGCCCATTAATACATATGCGTGTGGCTGGTGCTCTCCACATACTGTGATACCAACTACAAGAATAACTATGATAGTAATACAAATAGTTTTTAGATGGCTCATCGTTCCACATCCTCACTCAGGATAGAAGCATCCTGTACAATCAAAACAATTACGCAAAACAGCTTGGGTATAAGCTCTATTAATATCTGGACTGTCCGCATCTGGTCCAAATATATTCATTAAATGGCCTAATTCATGCAAAAGCAACAAAGCTCCAAGTTGCGGCCCCCTCAATCCACTACCACAGTCCCCAATGAATTGTCTACCTCCTACATTTATCACAGGGTTGTTGAGGTTAGCAAATGCACCGTTAGGGTTAATCCAAATTTCATATGGGGTAATATCACGCTTGGCTTCTGCTCCTATATTAGAGGTACGTGATATAATACGAAATCTAGCATTTCGTAATTTAGTGAATCCATCTCCTCCATTTTGTGCAAAAAATTGTGCACATCTAGGTCTAGTTAGACGACCTAGAGCTTCAAAAAGAGAGTTTTGTATTGCCTTTTCTAAGGATGGAGAAACATTACTTCCTGGCGGGTATAGCGGTAATGGGTAACTACCTTGCAACCCATATGGGTCATCAGAATTAATAGGAGTATTATGCACATAGGCATACAGGTTTAACCCATCACCTTCCTTTATTGGATCACGAGATATCCATCGCCCTAGATTGGCATCATAGGCACGATACCGAGTTAATTGCAATACACTCGTTACATGATAATAATGCCCTGTGTATCTAAAATCGGCATCCTTATCTCCATTGAGCTTAGTAATTCTGCCAAATGGATCATAGCTATATTGTGCCCTAATAGTTTGGCTGCTATCAGTTAGTTCTCTAATACTTCCCAAATGATCCTTGGTGTAGAAATAAGCTGACATCCCTTCTTGAACTCCCTGCAAGAAATACCTCTTTGTAACTGTGCTACCGCTTGCATCTCGCTCTTCACATATTTCTCCATCACACCATAAGAACCGATTATCGCTGGTCACTACGCCGTTGTTCTTCTCAACAATTCTGACACGGCGGCTCATCCCATCATAGGTAAACTCACTGCGCAACGTTCCATTAGTTACTGCTACCAATCTGTTAGCTGCATCCCATTCAAATATTCTTGTACCATCACTGGTCATATTACCATTCAAATTGTGTGTGAAGATTTTGGATGGGTTAGTCTGCGATTGCACTCTATTAGTAGTATCATAGTTCCAAGAAGAAGTGTTATTGCCTATCTGTTCGCTGCTGCGGTTGCCAGCATTGTCGTATCCATAAATGTAGTTGGTAGATTGTACCCCTCCTAAGTTGTAAGTGTTGCGAATCAATTGTCCAGCATCATCATAAGTCAGATCATCTGGCAATGGTCGGTTAGGCTGTTGCCAGGTCAATATCTGTCCCTCTGCGTCATACGTATAGCTGAAGCTCGATATTACAGATTGATCTGATTTCTTGTTAGTGATTGTCTGCACACGATGATCTCCAACATTACTAAAATAAGTAAAAATACTCTGCTGACCATTGGGATAGTTCATTGTGTTGAGTCTGCCTGTGGTTCCCACATAAGTATGAGTAAACACACCTAACGCATTATTGACATTGGTTACTCTGCCCAGTGCATCGTATTGCATGGTCATCGCCACATTATTTATTGACCTACTCGTTACTCGTTCAAGTTCATCGTAACTATAGCTAATAATATCATTAGTCAATGGTCCATCAATACTAGCTAATTTGGTTGCTCCTATTTGTGGCGGCACTGTTACTGGATGATAGGTGTAAGTGGTAATGCCTGTACCATCCTGCATACTCACTATCCGATTGTAATTCGTGTCGTAGGTATAGCTAACAGTAGGAGTAGTTATCTGAGCATTAGTATAGCTCACCTGCTTAAGATTGTTATCTTTGAAGTATTCGTAATTGGTAATCTGGTTCTTAGCATCAGTCATTTGCTTAAGACGACTGGTAGTGCTCTCATAAACATAGGTAGTAGTCTGTTGGCTATCATCGAGCACTTTACTAATTACTCTGCCTTGCAAATCTCTATTCCAGGTGGTGCGCTGTCCGAGTGCATCCACCATCTGATACAACCCTCCGCAATTGCAATAGCTGAAGGTAGTTGTGCGTTGCAGTGGGTCAGTGATTGACACCACTCTACGCAATCCATCATAGAGCTTTCTAGTAGTACGTCCTAATCGGTCTGTCATCTGAGTAGGATCAAGGATCATCTTGTTGTCAGATGTGCGCACATAGTTGATCTGCTCGAATGTAGCATCAGGATAGGTTACCTTCACAACACGGTCTAGTGCATCATAGTCAGTGGTGACAGTATAGTTCTCTGAATCTGTTACGGTCTTAACGCGATAAGTGAAGATCGGGTCATAACCATAAGTAGTAGTTGCTCCTGTCACTGGACCAATTATTTGAATTAATCTTCCACTGCTGTCATAGGAGTAAGTGGTAATTTCGTTTTTCGCATTAGTGACGGTGAGCACCTGACCCTGTGTGTTATAGGTAAAAGTCGTGGGTTTGCCAGCAGCATCCGTTGTTGTGAGGGGTAGATGATTGGGGTTGTAGGTGTAACTGACTAACAATTCATTGTTTGAGCCTGTCGTTTGACGAACTTCCAACAAATCTATTTTGTTAGCAGCATATGTGTAGGAAGTTCTGCGCCCTTCTGGATCAATGGCAAACAAAACCTTACCGAGATCGTTGTAATCATATTGATAAAGCTGAGTGATGCGCAGTGCTGGATCAGCGTTATTTACTAACACTCTTGCCACCTTGGTAGGTTTAGCGTTTGTGCCAATGTAGTTGGGATTGGTCTGTCCTTGATAGTTGTACCATACTCTGTTCTCTAGTGCGGCTTTCTTACTCTCTTTGATTCCAGCAGTAGTATTACTGTCTTTGTGCAACCAATGTATGCGATATGCCTTCGTATAATCATTAGGAAAGTCTACAAATGCTTTCTTATCCCAATAGAAGGTATTGCGATAATGTAAAAATGTATTGCTGATGTTTAATCCCATTCCTGTCGGAACAGTGTCAGGAGGATCTCCAGGGAGTATTCCAGGTGCTTGATGTCGATACTCTATCTTCTCTGTGTCACCTAGTGGGTCAGTGATCTGCAATGAGCGAGTTGTGCCTGATTCGGATTTGACGAATGTCGTAGTGCCATAAGGTGTGGTCAGTGAGTTGATGAAATCAGTGCCACCATCATAACCAAACTGAGACACTATTCCTACCGGATCGATGATCTTGATCAGTCTACGTAATGGACTATCATATTGGAATGTTGCTGACCTGCCAAATGGATCTGTGATCTTGGTGATCTTGTTTTGGTCGCTGGCCATTTCATAGTGCAAAGTAGTAACCTGTGCAGGAGTGATGGAATCAGTGCGAAAGGTCTTGATACGCCAACCTGGCTGTGTAGGTGGTTTCTCATAGGTGAGTGAGACACTATTGCTCATTGGGTCAATAACCTGCGTCAGGAATACCTTGCGAGGGTAGGTAGTAGCGCCATCTGGTTGACTATAGATCTCTTTAGAACCATCGGATAGGCGTCGCTCATAGCTGGTAGCAGATAGCCATATCAGTGTGGCACGACTCTTAATATGTGTTTTATACGTATTGGTGCCAGGTATTAAGGAGTAGGTCTCTTGCCCTCCTCCTCGTGCGTAGAGAGTGACTGTGAAAGGGGCTGTAGCCGAATTGTTATCTGTTACATATGATAGCCAGTTGAAGGTCCACTTCTTACCAAAATTAGAATAAGGAATGGTAACTGGTTGAAAAGAGTCTCTTTGATTATAAGTGAGAGTGAAATTGATTGCTGGACCACGCGGCGGACTGTAACCGATGGGTGTATCAGTGATGTTAAGACTCACCAACATTGAGTGCACATCATAGCTTGCCATGCCCTGGCTGCTGCAGCATCCTTGTGAGTGGATCTTATCGTCTCCACACGTTAAGCTCTCTGGGTCGCTACTACCAGTATTGCCTTTACCCCAAACATTATTGGCTTCTGCTTCACTAACAGTTTGCCAACCTGCTGACAATGTTCCTTGCGGAATGAGGAAATAACCACTTGCTTCTGCTGTCAGTGCTTGCTCACTCACCAGGGAATCGTTACCAAAGGTTGGATCTTGCACCAGGTAGTACTTCTTGCCATTTTGTTCTATGCTTGCCACCAATGCAGCAAAATGGTTAGCTTTCCAATGTATTACCGCTGGCACCGGCACTTGAGCAGGTGTTATCCATTTGGCTGATTGCAGGTTCATCTTCAATTTATCGGACAAATGTGCAATCTCAGCTAGAGACATGCCTTTGCGTGTGGACCGCGCGGCAAGGATCAAGGGATGATAAGATTTATCTGCGCTTTCATAAGCGCGAATACGATCTAGTGCCATTGGCCCACAACGAAAGGCATTTCCTGGCTCATTGTTCATTAGCCATAGGCCCTCCCGCGCAAATACAACTTTCTCTGCTGCTGAGCCTCTTAGTTCCCTTTTGTCCAGTTCGGCAAAAAGCGCTTCCAGACGGTCATATCGTCCTAGCCGAGCGTTTAATTCAGCTAGCTCTGCTACAGCACGATCAACTATATCTCTAGCGTCAATATCAGTAACCTGCTTACCGAGTTTCCAAGCTTGCTCCCAAGCATCTAGTGCTTTTAAGAAATAACCAGTGCGGCGATAAACTAAACCCAGATTAGTTAACAGAGAGACGCTCCAGGCTGATCGTGGATATTGTGTGAGAAATTGCTCTAGTGCAACTGTATCTTCAGGGTCACCATTCTCAACATTGTGAGAATAAGTGAGCAATGCTTTTGCTAATGCCTGATTCTCAGTAACTGATGGATTGCCATTAACTGTTGTTAGTGACTCCTCAAATATACGAGCGTGTGCAATCTCCTCAGCAGTAGGTGGTGTGGAAAAAGTAGGCCATACCATTATTGGTGCTGGAGGCAGTGTTACCGGCGCAGGGTCTGCAGGAAATGAAGTAGATGGTGCTGGTATGAGTAACTTGATAAGGGATTCCTTATCAACTCCTAAACCGCTTGTAGACCAAGCGTGTACTGGTACTACAGTAACCAATTGCAGCATTATTAATAGCAAAGATAGTAGTGACATAACTGTTGATCTACGTCCATGTCGAACAACGGTAAAGAGCCAACTAATCTTATGGTTTTTTCTCACAGATTGCTTAATCATAATATCCTCAATTCAAACTGATGATCAGTCTTCTTAACTACCTTTCGCAAAGACAAACTTTCCCTTATCTGCCGTAGCACAATATGCACTGCCAGACACACTATGGATATAGACTCAGCAGCAGAACTGAGTAAGTTATCCTGGCTACCTGAAAAGACAGACACTCGCAGGTTGTTCGTTATGGTTATACAATGCGATTTTCAACTGTCTTTATTTATTAAAGCCCATCTTAGAAGGCTTATGGAGATCAAGTACAAAGGGGCTCTTCTGTAATGGTTTTCTCCAAGTTAAATGGTTATTAGTAGCCAGTTAAGCAACCACTCTGTTTCATAAATATGGCAACAGACCAGTACCTGGCCCCGGTTATTACAAGAAAGGCACTGTTGCTAAACTTTTCATGCACCTACAACCATAATAGATAGATTTGCTCGCCACTTTCATGCAGAGAATTAAAATTATTTTCGGAAAATTTTCAATCAACCGCCAGAACCTGATTTCAATATCT
>JBFLVQ010000444.1:0-8079 GCA_040758525.1 Acidobacteriota bacterium | reverse complement strand
AAGTGATCAATGAGAGTTTGCTACAAAGTTTCAGGCCATCTACCTCTTTAACAGACGATCTTCAGAAAAGATTTTTATCAAACTTCAATTTCACGATCTTTGAAGACAGCCCTTTTGATCGTGAAATGGCAATAGATCCTGAAATAATGGGGAAAGTATCTGAACAACTAGTAGATTGGGGCGATAGTGCAGGTGCAGGTGCGCGTGCACGTGCAGGTATCTTCTATACTGATCGCACAGAGATAGATTTAATGTCTCGCCTGGCTTTAGTAGATTATCTTGCTAATCATATTGGCAAGGATAAGCGACTACTCTATCAAGCAGTATTTGCACTTTCTTGGCAGGAGCAAGTTTGTGCTGATCAAGCGCTCACAGATGCAGGATTATGGCGAGATATTGCTGAATTACTAAGAATTATACGAGTGTTTGATCCAGCCTGTGGAAGCGGCTCTTTCCTGGTTGCCCAGTTGCGTATCCTTGATCAGTTGCAAGCTCGTGCTGCTACACAATTAGGTATTAAGGAGAATGTTAGTGAACGTAAAAGACGTATCATTAGCAATAATCTTTATGGAATAGATACAATGGAATGGGCTTGTCAAATAGCTCGCCAGCGGCTCTGGCTGGCGTTAATTGCTGATAAGCCAGATACCAATAGTAATTTACCATATGACAAACTGATGTTGCAGGAACTTTTCAATATTGAATGCCTAGATAGTCTGTTAGAAGGATTCGAGAAGGTGAAAGGAGATTTTGATCTGATTATTGGTAATCCTCCATATGTGCGACAAGAGAGTATACACGATCCAGGTATACCCTATCAGGAGGCAGCACAAGAGAGCAAGCGAGCCTATAAGGCAAAACTGGCGCACTCAATCTATCATGCATTCCCAGAGTTTTTCGGTAGATCGCGACAGGGTAGACCATTACGCCGCCTCGATGCCAAAAGCGATCTCTATATCTATTTCTTCTTTCGTTGTCTGGCTCTGTTAAAATCGAATGGCACACTCTGTTTTATTACTTCAAACTCCTGGTTGAATGTTGGCTACGGTAGGTTTTTGCAAGAGTTCCTATTAAAACATTGCCACATGAAAATGGTGTTAGATAACCAGACGAAACGATCCTTTACCAAGGCAGATATCAATACTGTGATAGTTCTACTCTCTTCACGGGATCAATCTTGGCTACCAGGACTAGATAATATAGTACGATTGATAAGTCTCAAGATCCCTTTTCAACAGGCTAACACTGGGGATCTTTTTATCAATATAGAATCTGTTAATGACAGTGTTAATAATGATGAATTTGCTGTTGCTGCTGTTAATCAAAAAGATCTTCTTGCTGATATAGCTAATAAAACTACTGTGCCACTGCTAAAAACAGTCTCTTATTTGGGAAAACATCTACGTGTACCAGAAATATACCAGACAATTTTGCAGCGAGGTAAAGGTAAGTTAAAACGTTTGGGTGATATTGCGATAGTACGACGTGGCATTACAACCGGGGCAAACGATTTCTTCTATCTAGAAAGAGATAGCCTATCTCAGTGGGGAATGGAAGAGAGATTCTTATCACCAATCCTCAAGAGTCCCCGCCAATATGCACAGTTACAGATAGATGTAGCAAATCTCCAGCATAAAATTTTTATTTGTGATCTGGATAAAGATGAACTTAGTGGTACTGCTGCCCAGGCATACATAGAATGGGGTGAAGCACAAGGCTATCATTATAGACCAAGTTGTTGTGCACGTACGCATTGGTGGAGATTGGGGAGACGAGTTCTGGCGCGTCTACATTTCAATTACCTGATAGACTCTACGGCAAGGACCTTCTATACAGATTATAACTGCTATGCCAGTGATAATTTTCAAGAGATTCATATTTCCGATACTTTAGTATTACCGTTATGTGCCGCACTCAATGCTACTATCTGTCAACTTATCATCAATGTTGCTGGGCGGGCCAATTTCGGTGGCGGTCTGCTTAAGCTGCAAACCTATGAGGTTGCCCAATTACTCTGTCTTGATCCGACACTGATTCCGGCCATCAGCGAGCAGCTTTTTGCCGGAGCAGAGTGGGATGTTTTAACGCCCTCAAAAGAGCGTATAATGCTCGATTCGATCATTTATGACATATTAGGATTGACTGTTGGCGAACGTGAAGGGGTTTATGAGGCGGTCCAAGAGTTAGTTCAGATGCGTATTGCGAAAGCTAGTAATCTTAAAAATGAATAGTAAGCAATGCTCTCTACGTGCTCTGTGGTAAAATAATTCTTGCTATACCAGACTTTCCAAAACGGCTGGGGGATAAAAGCAGAAATGACGGAACGGTTTGAGATTGAATGGATGCCATTTGCCCGTTCAGAACGTAAGTGGTGGGTTTATGCTTATGCTTGCGCAGAAGATGGCACAAGGATGAAAGGATTAGGCACCCCCACAACCCGTTTAGTCGGTCAATATGAGAGTATGGAAGCGGCCATCAATGCGCATCCAGATGCTATTATTTCAGAAAAGACACAAAGAGCGATCCAGGAGGATCGGCATAAATCCTAACTCTTAATAGTAACTAAATCTGCTGGGGAGAAAATAAGATGCTTATTGCTCGGCGACGTTTTCTCGTCCAAGCCTCGCTTCTCTTTGCTTCTGGTAGCGTAACAAACCCCTGTCCTGCCGATATCCAGAAAACCAATACAACAACGCAAACTGATATTTGGTCATCAGTACGTGAACAGTTCAATCTTAACCCTGATTACATTCACCTTGGCGCACTATTTCTCTGCTCTCATCCTAAGCCTGTGCGTGATGCAATAGAATATTTTCGTAGAGCGCTGGATGAAGATCCTGTCATTAATTTTCGCAGAGAGATAGGCCGACGTGTCAATCAAGTGCTGGAAACAGCCGCAGAATATTTAGGCGCAGCACCAGAAGAGGTCGCATTGACAGATAGTACTACTATGGGGTTAGGACTGATCTACAATGGACTAAAGATACGTGCTGGACAGGAGATCTTGACTACTGAGCATGATTACTATGCCACGCATGAATCACTGCGTTTGGCGGCGGCAAAAACAGGCGCTACGCTACGTAAGATAGCTTTATACAAACAGCTTGAAAAGGTATCTGTAGATGAGATTGTTAATAGTGTAGCAAAGGCTGTGACTCCTGCAACTTGTGTAGTAGCGCTTACCTGGGTACACTCAAGCACTGGATTAAAGCTACCCCTACATGAGATTGCCAATGAGCTAAAAAGGATTAACAGTTCTCGTAATGAGCCTGATCAAATATTGCTTTGTGTTGATGGTATACACGGCTTTGGCGTAGAGGAGATTGATGTTAATCAACTGGGTTGTGACTTTCTTGCCGCCGGTTGTCATAAGTGGTTATTTGGACCACGTGGCACAGGCATCATATGGGGAAGCCAGCGAGGTTGGGCGGCGGTCAATCCTACGATACCAAGTTTTATTGATGATAGTTCTAGAGAGGCTTGGTTTAGAGGAGGCGGACCGATTGGTCCAACCAATGGCAGACGTATGAGCCCAGGAGGATTTAAGCCTTTTGAACATCAATGGGCGCTTGCTGAGGCGTTCAAATTTCACCTACAGTTAGGAAAACCCCAAGTAACCGCCCGCACTCATCAATTGTGTAAACAGCTAAAGGAGGGTTTAGCCAAAATACCACAGGTTAAACTATACACACCTGGCAGTGAGGCCTTATCGGCAGGGATTGTCTGCTTTGACATAGTAGGTATGTCTGCTTGGACAGTGGTTGAAAGACTTTACGACAAGAAGATCATTGCTACGGTAACACCTTATGCAACTTCCTATGTGCGACTCTGTCCTAGTATCTATAATCTTCCTAGTGAGGTCGATAAAGCCCTTGAAGAGATAGGTAAACTAATCTAATAATTAAAGATAATACTGCCAGATAGGAGTAAATTGAGTTAGAATCGAGATGCAGACGGGCATTTTAGGATGGCTTTTAGGCTGGGTTTTCTGATCTATTATGGTTAAATTATTTCGTCTATTTCTGCTCTGCACGATTATCTCAATCTGCTACCCTTGTCTTGCTAATGAAAAGGGCAACTCTCAGTTTGATATTACCAATTATGGTAAGCGTGCTATCAGGGTCTACACAGATAAGGATGGCATTCCCCAAAATACTGTCATATCAATTACCTTTGATAAGAAAGGATATCTCTGGATCGGTACTGCTGACGGTGCCGCCTACTATAACGGTCATCAGTGGACTGTAGTAGATATGCCAGAGAAGATTAAATCGAATCTGGTCAAAGAGGTATTAGCAGCAGAGGATGGCAGTATCTGGTTTGGTACAAATGGTGGTCTACATCAATGGCAAGATGGCAATTGGAAAACCTATACACGTGTTAATGGCTTGCCAGACAATCTAATTAATACCCTTTACGAAACTCGTGCGTCCGATGGCAGCAGCATTATTTGGGCAGGGACTAATAATGGCGCAGCCAGACTACAGCATGGTCAATGGACTATTTTCAATACATCATCAGGATTACCTGATAATATTGTTACCAGCTTTTTAGAAACAATAGCAGTAGACAATATCAAGACTATTTTGATTGGTACAGGAAAGGGTCTGGCAAAATTGCAGGGTGAGAAGTGTGTTGCCTTTCCAGGAATTTCTCAGTTATCTAGCAGTTACATTAATTGCCTACAGGAGTCTAGCAGCGATAATGGAAAGCCCCTGCTCTGGATAGGAACAGCAGTAGGGTTGGTGCGATGGCAAGATGGTCAGACAACAGTTTTTGATACTAAAACAGGCTTGCCAGACAATAATGCTTACTGTTTGCTAGAGACTACTGCGCCCAATGGCGGTCGTATTCTCTGGGTGGGTACTTTTGGCGGTGGACTGGCAAAGCTTCAAGATGGCGAATGGACTACCATTAATACCAAACTAGGACTTTCCAATAATGTAATCTATTGTCTAATGGAGGGACAGGCCGCAGATGGATCACTCTCTCTATGGATTGGTACAGAGGGTGGTGGGTTAATGCGTATGCAGATTCCTAAGTGGATCTCATTTGATGATCAGACCGGCCTGCCCAATAATAATGTCTATGGCCTGCTAGAAAGTCAGGATAATGGCAAAAATATCTATTGGGTTGGCACTGCTGACGGCCTGGCAAAATTCCAAGATGGTAAATGGAGCGTAATCGACACACGTGCGGGACTTCCCAATAATTTTATTTTAAGTCTGCTGGAAGGCAAGGGGCAGTACGGTGCTGAAGGTATTTGGGTAGCGACCTTAAACGGTTTGGCAAGATGGCAACAAGGACGCTGGACCAATTTTGATACACGCACTGGTCTACCACATAACAAGGTCTTTACACTCTGGCAGACTGTGAGCGAAGATGGTGGTCATATTATTTGGGCTGGTACTCAGGCAGGCCTTGCTAGTAGAGAATTTGGTTGTGGAGTAGCAGATAAAAGCAGTGGGAGTTGGATTGTATCGAATACTGATGCTGGTCTGCCTTTCAACCGTGTCAATACATTGCTCGACACCACATCTGCAGAAGGAAAACATCTACTCTGGATTGGTACTTATGGTGGTGGGGTGGCGAGTATGCTTCTCAATTCTGACTCTGAGCATGGTCGTCAACGAACTTGGACCGTTTACAATTCACAATCCGGACTACCTAATGATTTTGTTCAATGTTTTCATGAAAGTAGATCCGCACAGGGTGAACGTATTCTTTGGATAGGTACAACTGGCGGTGTTGCGCTACTCAATTTAGACGCTTTAAATGCTCAGCCGATGGTGCCGACAGTTGATAATGTTCCATTAAATCTTAATGTTCGACAGATACGAGAAGACGCTCAGAGAAGGATTTACCTATTTACCTCCAAAGGTGTTGTTCGCCTTACCCGTCGTACACCTACTGCCGATAATCCTTCTGAATATAGCGCATTCACTTTTACTACCGAAGAAGGATTACTAAGCAATCAGTGCAGCCTATGGTCATCAATGGTTGATAAGGCTGGACGTTTATGGGTAGGAACAAGTGGTGGACTCTCTATCTATGATCCTGCTTTAGAGACCAATAAGCGCTCAACAAAGTCACTATTGATTGAACGTGTGAAATTATTAGGTGAATCTAGGGCAGTATCACAAAACTCTCCACTCGCCTACTATGAAAATAATATCTCGTTTGAATATACCTTGCTTAGCTATTATCGAGAAAGTGAAACACGTTACCAGGTACAATTGAGCAGATTAGATAGCAAGCCTTCAGATTGGATTGCTGATCGTAAGAAAGAGTATCTCTCATTACCAGAAGGAGAATATGAATTCAAAGTTTGGGGAAAGGATTATTTGGGTAATATTAGTGGTCCTATATCGATAGCTTTTGTTATTCGTCCCGCGCCTTGGCGCACCTGGTGGGCATATCTTTTCTATCTCTGCTCTCTTGTTAGTGGTGGGTATGGTCATTACCGCTATCGTATGAGGAAATTGGAAAAACGTAATCTGGTATTGGAGGAGAGAGTAAAAGAGAGAACTTTGGAATTGGCTGATAAGAATAGAGAACTTGCTGAACTGCTGCGGCAAGTAAGAGAGTCGCAAAGAGAGACAGAAAGAAAGAATGAGTTATTAGATAAAAAGAACGCAGAATTGGCCAAGATAAATCAGGAGTTGAGTGAATCGCAGCAAAGAGCTAATCGGATCTTTTCCGCATTAGCAGAAGCCTTGCCTGGCACACTACTAGATGGTAAGTATCGTCTTGATGAGAAGATTGGTGTAGGTGGATTTGGCGCCGTCTATCGTGCCACTCACCTATCGATGAAACGAGATATTGCGGTAAAAATTTTTCGGCCTATTCCAGGCAATGACTCTGCCGAAGGATTAGCGCGTTTTCAGCAAGAGGCAGTCTCAGCCAGTCGTATTAACCATCCTAATGCTGTCGCGGTACTAGATTCAGGAATATCTGATGAAGGTATTGCCTATTTGGTAATGGAATTACTGCAAGGTCATTCGTTAAAGATAGAACTACAGCATAAGGGCAAGCTTACTATCAAACGATGCGCAGAAATTCTCTTACCGATCTGTAGTGTGCTAGAAAAAGCCCATTCAATGGGGATAATACATCGCGATATCAAACCGGATAATATCTTCTTACACCAGACCGAAGATGGCGAAGTAATAAAATTGCTGGATTTTGGTATTGCCAAATTAATAACCGGCGTTATGGGTTTAGAAGCCAGGGACCTTACGATTACTGGCAGTCTCATTGGCACCCCTACTTATATTGCTCCTGAGAGAATACGAGGCGGCGTCTATGATGGTAAATCGGATGTCTATAGCTTAGGTGTTATGCTTTATGAGATGCTATGTGGACGCCCACCATTTCTGTCTAAGGGTGGTGGCGCAATGGAGGTGATTTTATACCATCAGACACAATCTCCTCCACCAATGCAAGATTTTAATGCTAATGTTAGTGAAGATGTGGAAAAAGTCATTAGGAAAGCTATGGAAAAAGATCCTAGCTTTAGATTAGGTGTAAGAGAGTTGGCAGAAAATTTTGCTGTTGCTGCCGGTGTTATGGATTCGCTACGTACCTATACGTTTTTCTACACTAATGAAAAGAGTGCTTGTTGGCAAGAAACATCAGATACAGATGAGATATCAGCAACTCTAGAGATGCAAGATACACAAAAGACAGTAATAGTTCAGCCTCAAGAAGAAGCTAGTTCTTTTCTAGTTATAACCGAAGACGATAGTAAAGAGAGTATTCTTGATCCTCTTGAGCAGGAAACTATTATACGGAAAAAAGATTCCTGAGTTTAGCAAGTTTATCGCTTGCCACTCAATATATCGCTCCTGCGTAGCTCTATTCTATTTATTGATCCGAACCGGCGCTCACGCGCCGGCCTAAAAGTATCTCGCCACTGCGCGACTCAAGACCTCATTCGCACAGGTTGAACGGAAAGGCAGGCGCATTCTTCGGGCTTCAGTCCGGAGTTAAGCCTGCCATCGCCCGACAGGGCGATAATTATTGCTGCGGGCTACGCTGATTGTCGATGTATTTGCGAATTAACTCCAAAGGCGCGCC
>JBFLVQ010000443.1:0-8103 GCA_040758525.1 Acidobacteriota bacterium | reverse complement strand
CCCATACACCTGGTCTGTTTGCTCCTACTATTTTGCCATCTTCTTATCACCAGCTATTTCTTCAGCACGCTTATCCGTGGGGGAAGACCTCTTTTTTACCGCTGAGGTCTTGACCTTTTCATCAATACTCATTATTAGTGACGATTTGTGTACCATTGCCGACTTCTTGCGTTACCGTGGTAGGATTGCCATATTGCCCACCAATACCAGTGTAGCTGTAAGTGGTGCGGATTGCTCGCGAATCGACTTTCTCAATTAAATTTCCATTGGTGTCATAGCTATACCTGGTTACATGTCCAAGCGCATCTTTTACCGACATCAAGTTGCCATTGGCAGGATTGATTTCATAAGTGGTCGTGCGGGGCGTTGCGTTAGCAATCTGTGGCTCGGTTCTGTTCGTCAATCGATTGAACTTAGCATCATAGGTGTAGCTGGTTACTACTTCAGTAGTCTGCTGTGTATCAGGATCAACGGCAAAGATACGCTCCTCTATGAGATTGCCATTAGCATCGTGTTTGTATTTGGTCACTCGGCCATTGGCATCTATCTCTTGATCTTTGTAGATGTCGTTGGCATTCCAAGTAATTTTGGTACGCACACCTAGAGGCTGATCGATCTGGATTGGTGAACCGTTGCTATTGAGTATGTATTGTGTTAGTAAGTTGCGTGCATCAATAACTTGGCCAAAAACGCGACAACTATCTTAGCCCAATATCACATTCCTTTCTTGGCCTACAAGCATAAAGTTCAGTTAGAACTTATCTGTGAGTGAAGTCGGTGAACATTCAGCTAAGCTCCGAAGTACCTTTGTAACCTCGATAAGAGTACTATTCTCTGAGTAATTTGGATTTATTAGAACTACTTTCCTCTCTACTTGATTGTTTCCAGATATTTTTAACATGAACCCTTCACCATCAAGTATTCCATTCTCTGGTTTATAGTTTTCAATTAGTTCAAGACCAGCAGATAGTAATTTACTAATTATACGACCAGCAAGATCTGGTGCAGTAGTTGTAGTAAATTTTGTTTTTTCACCGTCTTCTTCAACAATTTGTTCTATTACACTATTATTGGTTATGTCAGTAATTGTCAGCCAAATAGTCTTAAAATAGGCTGAGTTAACATATTCCAGAGTTAGAGAAACATTAGAACCTTTCATAGGTTTAACCTTTGACAATTTTCAGGGACGGGGTATAAAGAATCGTCCGCCCTGCCCTGTTGGTCCAATTATAATAGTACTTCTCTGTTTTGGGTGATAATTTTGAAACGTTGGAATATCCCCAAACCGCTCTCCATTTATGAAATTATCACTTAGTTTAAGCTTGCCACTAGGATGAGTATGAGCAATTACCCGTTCTGCGTCGCCAGTAAATACTGAAACACTATCCCCTAAACGTAACACTCTTTGGCCACCAACACGCAGCAAGCCAACTTCTCTTCCTGTTGCAATCGTAATTTCTCCCATTAAGTTTGCTAACTCTTGTGCTGGATATGTTCCTCTACGAATTACTTTATCTTCACCTCGGCTTAGAATCCTAATTAAACTCTCATGTTTAAACTGCAAGTCAAGAACTTCAGAAGTTGAATATTCATTCGCAGCTTTAGTTTTAACGAAATCATCAAATAATCTACCTGTTTTACCTATATCATCGGCTAAGCCACCTGCTCTTGCTGTACTTGTGCTTGGTCTAATAGGCACAGGAGTAAACAGTTCAGGAATAGGGGTGCTAGCTCTACCAGATGTTAGGATACCAAACCCAACTGTACCAACCCCCTTACCAATAGCATTGAAAATACCACCAGGGCCAGCCTGGTTAACAGCATCAAAAATAGCGCCATTTATTGGAGCAGGATTAGTAATATACTCACTATAATCAGTGAATACACCTTGCGCAGTTCTGAATTGGTCGGGAATGGAAGCAAGACCACCAGTGCCGAAGTTGAGGGCCGTCCTTCTTAGTACTTCAGGATTCCTTAACGAAGTGATGGAATCAATGATGCCACGAACAGGGTTGATAATTCCACCTTCAACTATTCCATCAACAAAAGCCTCTGCTCCTTCTAGTCCTGTTCCCTCACTACCAAAATAGTCAGAGCTACCTGGTTGAGTATCGATCTCTTGAGGTCTAGCACTACGAACTGAGCTACCACCTCCAACCTCTTCATTGGTGATTACGTCACTAGCTCTGGTAAGAGTCTGTAGTACTAAATCATCAACTTTCTCGATTGGTCCACTGTAAATGTTATCCGGATGAATGAGAATGCCTCGCTTGGAGAGCTTAGAAAAGACATCAGCAAGCTTATCTCCTTCCTCCAGAATGACAAATGGACCTTTGGTACGGGATAAGAATTGGCCGAGGTCGGTTAGTGCACCACTCGCTCCTCTGATCCTTGCTTTATACTGTTCTGCTCCTCTCGGTACAATCCTACCATTGATAACATCATAACCTTCTACTCTGCTGATCGATTCGCCATTGTTTCTAAGAATCTGCTCGCCATTTTCACCGACGACTTCCAAGCCAGTAGGATCAGTAAAGCGGAGCGGGTTATTAAACCCATAGGCATATCTGTTCAGTGAACGCGGCTCAACAATATTCCCAAATAAGGAATCGCGCTGAGTAAATTGCCCTAACGTAGGATCGAGATATCTCGTGCCCTGGCCTACAGAATACAATCCCGTCTCAGTATCAAGTTGCTGCCCTGTGAACGTCAATCGATTGCCATTATTGTTGATCGCGTTCGGTTCTCTCAAAACCCCGAATGCATCATAGCGGAAACTAGCTGCTAGCTGTCCTGTTGTGCTCACAACATTAGTAGTTGATCCTAAATGATCAAACAGATAATGGTAATTAGTGCGATTATTACCATTGACTTCGCTGCGTGCAGCCAGTTGTGCACCCCATACATAATTGACCATTGGCTGCAGATTGTTATCCCATTCTGTTAATAATTGATTACCATCATAGCTAGAATGGATGACACCATTCTGGGTCTGTTGTCTGATGCGTTGGCCTTCATAGCTGTACTCATATGCGCCTAACGTAGCATTAGCAGTAGCGTCTTTCACTAACCGCAACCTATCACTAATGTCATATTGATAATCTATTGCTTGAGTTGTTGTGCCTGCTACAGCAATCTCTTTGCGTGTGAGATTTCCATTAGTGTCATAACTGAAACTAGTGGTTGTGCCATTGCTGTCTACTACTTGGTTTAGCCTGCCTAACACTCCATAGTTGTAGTTGCGTTCGCGTGTTGTTGTGCTAGTGCTGATTCGCTCTCGCTCTCGATATCCTGCCGCAGTGTAGTCGTATTCTACCGTGTAGTTTGATGCTACTCCATTCACTATCTCGCTGTAATCTGCTCGCACTAATCGATTCTCACTCGATAACCGACTGTCATTGCCGAATGTGAAGGTGTTGCTCTCGCTGATCACTTGAGAGTCAACCTGCTGTGTGCTGTTTATTCTGATTTTCAGTTGATCATCAAGATATTCCAATCCATACTGCGAGATTACTTGATTAGCAGTAAGATTCTTGTTAATTACCGAAGTGATGCGTCCAGCATTGTCGTAGTCGTAATCGGCTCTCAGTTGTACTCCATTCTGACCAGGATAAATACAGGCTTTGAGCAAGTCATCGCTGTAATACTCATAGTTTGCACTACCATAGAGCGAACTTACCGATGTCAAGCGATTGATGGCATCATAACCATAGTTGATCGTGTTACCTAAAGAATCTGTTAGTCGCTTGCGCAATCCATTATCAAAGTAGGTAAATTGTATCGTCTTGCCTAATCCATCAGTTTGTGAGACTAATCGATCTAGCCCGTCATAGCTCAATTGATACTGACGAGCAGCAGCATTGAGTCGTGTCTCTGTAACCGTAGTAAGCAAGTCATTGTTGTTATACACGTAGCTGTATTGCTGTGTTACTGGTCCAAAGCCTCCATCTACTGCTCCTGGATAGCTCGCACTGGACAAGCGCTGCAGATTATCATAGCTGTACTGCACTACTTGTCCTTTGGCATCTGTTAACTGCACTAGATTATCGTTAGCGTCATATTGGTAACTGGTAGTGGTTAATGGCGTGCCTGGTGCTCCAACATTATGCTCCTCTAAACTGCTGAGGCGTCCTAGTCCATCATACTTGCGCACTACTGTGTAATCACTGCGATAATCTGCTCGCCTTCGTCGCAATGCATCATAGCGATACTCTTCCGTTACCAAACTCGCATTGACGTCACGAATTACCTGTAATAATGCTCCTAACTCATCGTATGCGTATCTGATGTGGCGATAGCGATCCGTCGATTCTATCAGTTCACCTCGCAAATTATATTGATACTGGATAAAGTCTATCCCATCATACTGCAGTTGCACTCGATTCATCGGGTCGTATTCATACTGTATCCCGCGTGTACCATTAAAGCTATTCAACAGATTGCCAGCAGGATCATAACCATAACTAATCGTGTTGGCTATATTTGATCCTACTCCTCGATTCGTGCGAATACGACGATTGGCATTATCATATTCATAGCCAGTGACATTGTTTAACGCATCCGTCAATTCTATCAGATTGGAATTGCCATCATATTTATTGCGTACTGTCGTGATAGTCGTACCATCACTGCCTATCACCGTACTGCTTACTAACCTCCCTAATGCATCAAATTGACTGGTCTGTTTGATGCCACCTCGATCTATACTAACGATTCTATTCTCAGCATCAAAGTACTGTGTCTGTTCTGTGCGGTTGGCGACATCAGTCAATTGTGTAAGACGATTCACAGCATCATAACTGAAGGTAGTAATATTGCCTGTTGTTTGTGAGGTGTGCCAATCCGTTGCGCTTAACTGATTGATTCCATCATAAGTGAACTCTCGTTGTCGCTGCAGACTTCCTAATCCTACTCCATCAATAATCCGCTTTACTCGCCCTAGCCGATCTAGTTCTTGCTTGCGCTTACGCCCACTGGCATCAGTTATCGTTACCGTGTTGGCAGTATCGTCATATTCTACGCTGCTCAATGTTAACTGCTCAGGAGCAGGGTCTAGTTGCTTATCCAAACTCGCGCTAATAGATTGTTGCAGTATCGTTGTCAATGGACGGCCCAGATTGTCGTAACTAAACTCTCTTACTATTCCACGTTGATCTGTTGATGAGATTAACAATCCTTCTCCATCGTAGCGCAACTTCTCAACACCACCACCGGCTCGATGTCGAATCTCTTCAACCTGATTGGTGATACTCTTGCGATAGTCGTAGCGTGTTATATAAGCAAGATCGAATTGACTGCTAGCACGTGGATCGACCTCTGCAGCAAGATTACCACGAGCATCATAGGAGAACCTGGTGGTAATGTTGAGATGGTTGCCAGCGAAATCGACTATACGCTTAGCAATTAAATCAAAAGCGTTTATCTGTATGAGATGTTGTTGGTTGCGAGGGTCTGTCGCGATTACCGTGTGCTCAACATCGTTATAGACATAGCTGGTAACATAATTAAGCACACCTCCGTTATCTTGAAGATTGGGCAATGTCACCGTCTGCTTGGTCTTGCGATAGAGCCCATCATACTCATACGCAATCATCAGTCCTCGTGTCACATCGCGCCTGAGTACAGCATTTGCTGATGCGTCATTAGCAGCATATTCAAATGTGCTCACGCGCCCTGCTGCATCGGTCACATTCGTTAAGCGTGATAATAGGTCATACTGATAAGTAGTAGTATGACCATTGACATTCTTGCTGCTCAGTAAATTACCTATTTCATCATAGACAAATTCCTCTCGATAGGCTTGTCCTGTAGCAGGATTACTCTCTGGTAATATTCTACGCTTTACTCGATACAATCCATCATAGACAAAGCTGGTCGTGTTACCTTTAAGATCGATTTCGCTCAGCTTATTTCCCACAGGATCATAGCTATATTGGGCAATGATGTCTGTACCGTTATTGGGGCCACCATATGGCCCTGCTACTCGCACAGTCTTAGCGCGATTCAATCCATCATACTCAGTAGTGAAAGTGACTCCACGTCGGTCAGTCACTGCTATTTTATTGGAATTGCCATCATACTTAATGCTTGTGGTATAGGTTACTGGATTAGCGCCAAACTCATCCGACTTGCATTCAATAACTATTGGTCGATTCAAACCATCCAGTAGATACTTTTTGCTAATATCGTCAAGTCTCTCCGTCTTCAATTCACCATTAGGATAGTAACTAAACTCTACTGTCGTATATGGCGAAGAGAAATTGGTGGCAGGGTTAACATCCTGGCTCACTGTTGATACTACACGATCCAACTCATCATAGAGATAGTCGATCCGCTTACCAAAACTATTGACCGATTTGATTAAGCGACTGCGATCATCATACTCGTTATTAGTGACTATTTGTGTACCATTGCCGACTTCCTGCGTGATCGTGGTAGGATTACCATACTGCCCGCCGATACCAGCATAGCTGTAAGTGGTGCGGATTGCTCGCGAATCTACTTTCTCAATTAAACTCCCATTACTGTCGTAGCTGTATCTGGTCACATGCCCAAGCGCATCTTTTACTGACATCAAGTTGCCATTGGCAGGATTGATCTCATAAGTAGTCGTGCGAGGCGTTGTATTAGCAGCGTGTGGCTCAGTTCTGCTCGTCAGTCTATTGAATGTAGCATCATAGGTGTAGCTGGTTACTATTTCGGTGGTCTGTTGGGTATCAGGATCAACAGCAAAGATACGTTCTTCTATTAAGTTGCCATTAGCATCGTGTTGGTATTTGGTCACTCTGCCATTAGCATCTATCTCTTGATCTTTGTAGATGTCGTTGGCATTCCAAGTAATTTTGGTACGCACACCCAAGGGCTGATCAATCTGGATTGGTGAACCATTGCTATTGAGCGTGTACTGTGTCATCAAGTTACGTGCATCAATAACATTAGCAACGTGTGTACCATTAACGGTAGTCTGACTGTAGTCATAAGTAAACTTGGTTATGGTTGGTTGTCCATTGCTTAGTGGTTCAGTGATCTGTTTAACATTGTTCACCTTGTTAGCCACGGCAAAGAATGTACAATTCGGTATTGTACAGCCGGGCGGCTGCGCGCCTTCACCATTAAACAGATCATTATCTGTGTAGTATTGATATGAAGTAATGTTGCCATTGGGATCGGTGACTGTCTCAATGCGATGTTGAGTCCTGGAATCTCCTGCCAATCCTGTGTAAACATAGCTCCACACTCGATCTGCAGTAGCTTGACTGCTCGCCAGGGTATTGATACCACGCACCCTGTTATTCTCTTCTTCACCACCACCGCCACCGCCGCCTTCTCCACCTACTCTGGTAGCTGTGAGCAGATTACTAAGTGCATCATAGCTGTATTTCACTTGTAATCCCATTGGTCCATCTATTTGTACAATTCGTTGTGCGCTGCCAAATTGCTGGTATTGGAATGTCAGCACGCGTCCACTGCTATCAGTTACTGACTCTAATCTTCCTAATCCTATTCCATTGGAAAAACCAGGATTGTAAGTGAAGGTGATTTGATTGCCGTTGGGATCGCGTATGTACTCCAGATTAGCAGCTATCACCGGCTGATCGTCATCAGTACCGGTCTGTATCGGGTTACTGTAGTGATAGATTACTCCTTCTTTAGTGATGAAATCGTAACCATTACCACCTGTCGATGGCATTAGCTTGCCGTGATAACCTTTGGCTGGCTTGAGATCGGTTATCGAGAAACGCTGTCCCTGCCCTTCTCCTCCAATGATAAGGAAATAGTTGCATTCTGTGTTCGCGATCAATCGCGAGTGATAGTTATCTGCCCATCCTGGTCCTAGCGGACTATTCTTTACTGTGCTGGTGCTGGAGTAGGTACGGGTAAACTCTAACGAGAGACCGCGACCAGGGATCTTAAGATCGGTTACTGAATGCACTAGATGTCCATCGGCGATATCTACTCCTTTAATAATAGTGTGCCCGACCGGCAATACACTGTTATTAACACTGTTTATGGTAAGGAAGCCGTTGACCGATTCCATCAGACTGTCATTGCCTGACGCAGTAGCAGTAATGGTAAAGGGGTATTGCCCTAATGGGAGTGTAG